>NZ_CP091510.1:2100000-2378219 GCF_022870905.1 Neisseria arctica | reverse complement strand
TAAAATAAAGGCTGTTTGAAACGGCTAGGCCGTCTGAAAACTTTCAGACGGCCTTTTCAACGGTTGGTAAGCTTGAATATTCCGAAGTAAAAATATCATGTTTGAAACTTTTATGAATTGGCTATTTTTTTATCGCATATTGCGTACTTTTATAAAAAAGATTGCATAAATATCAATGCATAAGATTTTTTTATGATTGTCTGCCTTGCCCTGATAGGTTAAAGTGTCGGGTAAATTAAAAATTTCACATACTTCACAAAAGGATACTTCCGATGAAAGGTGATATCGGTGTAATCGGTTTGGCCGTAATGGGACAAAACCTGATTCTCAACATGAACGATAAAGGATTCAAAGTGGTGGCTTATAACCGCACCACTTCCAAAACCGAAGATTTTCTCAACGGCCCAGCAAAAAACACCCAAATTACCGGCGCATATTCACTGCAGGAATTAGTCGATAAATTGGAAAGCCCGCGCAAAATCATGCTGATGGTTCGTGCAGGCGAAGTAGTTGATGATTTTATCGCACAATTGCTGCCGCTTTTGGATCAAGGCGATATTATTATCGACGGCGGCAATGCCAACTATCCCGATTCCACCCGCCGTACACAATATTTGAAAGAAAAAGGCATCCGTTTCATCGGCGCGGGTGTATCCGGCGGTGAAGAAGGCGCGCGCCACGGCCCCTCTATTATGCCGGGCGGTAACGAAGAAGCTTGGCCTTATGTGAAACCGATTTTACAAGCCATTTCTGCTAAAACTCCGGCAGGAGAGCCCTGCTGTGACTGGGTAGGCAGTGATGGTGCCGGCCATTTTGTGAAAATGGTGCATAACGGTATCGAATACGGCGATATGCAGCTGATTTGCGAAGCCTACCAATTCATGAAAGACGGTTTGGGCTTGAGCTATGATGAAATGCACCGTATTTTCAGCGAATGGAATAATACCGAACTCGACAGCTATCTGATTCAAATTACCGCTGATATTCTCGGCTTTAAAGATGAAAACGGCGAGCCGCTGGTTGAAAAAATTCTGGATACTGCAGGTCAAAAAGGTACCGGCAAATGGACAGGTATTAATGCCTTGGATATGGGCATTCCGCTCACGCTGATTTCCGAAGCCGTATTTGCCCGCTGTGTTTCTTCGTTTAAAGAACAGCGTGAAAAAGCAGGTGCTTTGTTCGGCAAAACCATTACTCCGGTAGAGGGTGATAAAGCCCAATGGGTAGAAGCCTTGCGCCAAGCATTGTTAGCTTCGAAAATTATTTCGTATGCCCAAGGTTTTATGCTGATTCGTGAAGCCAGCGAAACCAAAAACTGGAATCTGAACTACGGTAATACCGCTTTGCTTTGGCGTGAAGGTTGTATTATCCGCAGCGCATTTTTGGGTAATATCCGCGATGCGTACGAAGCTAATCCGGATTTGGTATTCCTCGGCTCGGACAATTATTTCAAAAATATTCTCGAACAATGCATGGGCGCATGGCGCAAGGTTGTAGCCAAGTCAATTGAAGCAGGTATTCCCATGCCGTGCATGGCTTCGGCGATTACCTTTCTCGACGGTTACACATCAGCCCGTCTTCCTGCCAACTTGTTGCAAGCCCAACGCGATTACTTCGGTGCACATACTTACGAACGTACAGACCAACCGCGTGGCATATTTTTCCACACTAATTGGACAGGTAAAGGCGGCAATACCGCATCTACCACTTACGATGTTTAAGTAGTTGCAACTTTATAAAAAGGCCGTCTGAAAACTTTTCAGACGGCCTTGATTATTTTTCAATATATTGTTTTAAAAAATAAAAATATAAAAATAAAAATACTGCCAAGTATTTTTTAAACATAGGTATCTGGCACAGTTTGCCCAAGATTTCCGCTCGTTTCATACCAGATAATCATTTACCGACAAATTATGCACAAAATTATCCACAGGTTTGGAGAATTGTTTGCAATCGGGTAATACCGTAAATATACATTAATATTTAAACAAATATTAATGTATCCGCGCTATCGTCATTATGACTTCGCTTTCGCTTCCTTATATAATAACCACATTCATTTTTTGAAAGCACAAGATGTCCGCAGTCCAACCCACTATTGCAGCCATTGCCACCGCCCCGGGCCGGGGCGGTGTCGGCGTGATCCGATTGTCGGGAAAAAACCTGCTGCCGTTGGCACAAACCATCAGTGGCGGTAAAACACCTAAGCCGAGACAGGCACTTTACACCGATTTTTTGGCTGCCGACGGCAAACCTTTAGATAACGGTTTGTTGCTCTACTTTACCGCTCCGGCCAGCTTTACCGGTGAAGACGTGATCGAATTGCAAGGCCACGGCGGGCCGGTAGTGATGGATATGCTGTTGCAGCGTTGTTTGGAACTGGGCGCCAAAATGGCCGAACCGGGCGAGTTTACCAAGCGTGCTTTTTTAAACGGCAAGCTTGATTTGGCACAAGCCGAAAGCGTTGCCGATTTGATTGACGCCTCCAGTCAATCTGCCGCGCGCATGGCTTTGCGTTCGCTGAAAGGCGCGTTTTCGGAGCATGTCCATGAATTGGTAGACGGCTTGATTACCTTGCGGATGTTGGTAGAGGCTACGTTGGATTTCCCCGAAGAAGACATCGATTTTCTCGAGGCTGCCGATGCAAAAGGCAAATTGGCCGGTTTACAAGCCCAATTGCAAACCGTATTGGCTAGCGCTACCCAAGGCGCGATTTTGCGTGAAGGTATGAATGTGGTTTTGGTGGGAGCGCCCAATGTGGGTAAATCCAGCCTGCTGAATGCTTTGGCCGGTGATGATGTTGCGATTGTAACCGATATTGCCGGTACCACCCGCGATACCGTACGCGAACAAATCACACTCGACGGTGTCCCTATACATATCATTGATACCGCAGGTTTGCGCGAAACGGATGATGTTGTGGAAAGAATCGGTATCGAGCGCAGCCGTAAGGCCGTTCAAGAAGCCGATATTGCCCTGATTCTGCTTGATCCGCGTGAAGGTATTAATGCGACTACCCGCGCTATTCTCGAGAGCCTGCCTGCTTCACTGAAAAAAATCGAAATCCACAATAAAATCGACTTAAGCGGTGATTCCGCATCTGTTTCAGACGGCATAGATACTCTTAGCGGTGCAGATACCGTCATCAAAATTTCCGCCAAACACAAACAAGGGTTGGATCTGCTCAAACAAGCCTTGTTGAAGCAAGTTGGTTGGCAAGGGGAAAGCGAGAGCCTGTTTTTGGCTCGCAGCCGTCATCTGAATGCCCTGCATACTGCTGCCGCCGAGTTGGAAAACGCCGCATTGTGCGGTAATCACCAGATCGAGTTGTTGGCCGAACATTTGCGGCTGGCACAAGTAGCTTGTAATGAGATTACCGGTGAGTTTACGGCCGATGATTTATTGGGTGTGATTTTTTCCCGTTTCTGCATTGGCAAATAATGTTTGCCTTGCCGTCTGAAAGCCGTGAATGAGTTATAAAACGGTAATGATTTGCCGGCAGTATTGGTTTTGAATGATTTTTGGTAGGCCGAATATAGTACTTGCCTGTTTGGCTTGCCTATTCTCCCGTGCTAACAGCAGATTTTGGTTTCTGCCATTTATATTTGAATGCCCGACAATGAATGCTACCCGTTCAGACGGCCTCAGTGAAACCCAAAAAGGCCTGATTTATGCGCTTTCCTGCTACCTGATTTGGGGAACGTTTCCGCTGTATTGGTATCCCCTTACCCACAGCGTGATCGGAGCCGACCAATTATTGGCACAGCGGGTTGTATGGTCTTCGGTATTTGTCGTCATCGTTGTTGCCGTTTGCGGTTATGGCCGCACCCTTTTGGACGCATTTTCCAACCGCCGGCTGTTATCCGCTTTTATTTTTTCATCAGCGGCTTTGGCGGTGAACTGGCTGGTGTTTTTATGGGCAGTTACCCACAACCATGTGTTGGATTCCAGTTTAGGCTATTTCATTTCACCGCTGGTTAGCATTATGCTAGGCTGTTTTTTTCTGAAAGAATGCATCAACCGCACCCAAATCATTGCTATTTTGCTCGCGGTTACCGGTATCTTGTGGCTGGCAATACCCGCTGGCCGGATACCTTGGGTGGCTTTGTTGTTGGCGGCCAGTTTCGGCATCTACGGCTTATTGAGAAAAACCACTCCGATGGATGCTTTACCCGGGTTGGCTTTGGAAACTCTATTGATGCTGCCGTTTGCTGCCGCATATCTGGTGTGGACGGCGTGGCACGGCGGGCTGATTTTCAGCGAATTGCCGCCCTTACCATTAGCTTTATTGGTGTGTTCGGGTATTGCCACTACCATACCGTTGATATTTTTCGCCGCAGGTGCACGGCGTATTCCTTTAAGCCATTTCGGCATGATCCAATACATTACGCCTACCTCCCAGCTTATTGTCGGTTTGACTGTTTTTCGTGAAACTTTCACTGTTTCCCGTTTTATCGGTTATATATGGGTTTGGTTCGGTGTGGCAGTTTATCTTTTCGGCATTTGGCAGCAGTATCGCGCCGGCATATGCACCAAAAATACCATTTAGCCCTGCCGATGCCAAAAGAGCAGAGATTTGAACAGCTTCATGGCGGGCAGATCGCAAAGAGAACTGATTCAATCGGAAGTAGGATTTTCAGAGTTGCTTAAAAATAAGCTACAATAGCCCGATTACCCGGCCAACTAATTTATTGAGAGAAAACACATGTTCAGTTTCTTCAAACGTAAGAAAAAAACAGAGGAGCAGTCTGCCGAGCTGCTTGAAGATTCCCAAACTGAAGTGGAAACCCTTACAGCCGGTTCAGTCGAACCGTTTGATGATGCAGAGCCTGAGTCTGCCGAAGAGGAAGTTGCTCCGCTGACCGAATCCGAACGTGCCGCCGTTGCCGCAGATGCCGAAACCAATCCAATCAGCAGCTTGGTAGCCGATGTCGTAGGCGGTCATAACTCATTGCCGGAGCAATTCGATCCTAATGCCCCGGTTGTCAAAATCCACACTGAAACCGCTATTCAGGAAATTTCCGAACCATTGGAGTTGGCGGCTTCGGAAGCTGCTGATGTTTTGAAACAGGCTGACAGTATTGCTACGGTTGCTGCTGCTGTACCTCATGCCCAGACCATAGAGGAAGAACCTGCCAAACTCAGTTGGGCGGCACGTTTGAAACAAGGTTTGACCAAATCGCGCGACCAAATGGCCAAATCATTGGCCGGTGTATTCGGTGGCGGACAAATCGACGAAGATTTGTATGAGGAACTAGAAACCGTATTGATTACCAGCGACATGGGCATCGAAGCCACCGAATATCTGATGCAAGATGTGCGCAAACGTGTTTCTTTAAAAGGGTTGAAAGACGGCCAAGAACTACGCGGCGCATTAAAAGAAGCTATTTACGATTTGATTAAACCCCTTGAACAACCTTTGGTAATTCCCGATACCAAGCAACCCTTTGTTATTATGCTTGCCGGTATCAACGGGGCAGGTAAAACCACTTCTATCGGCAAACTGGCCAAATATTTCCAAAGCCAAGGCAAAACGGTTTTATTGGCTGCCGGTGATACCTTCCGGGCCGCCGCCCGCGAGCAATTGCAGGAATGGGGGGCGCGTAACGGCGTTACCGTGATTTCGCAGGCCTCGGGAGATTCGGCTGCCGTGTGCTTTGATGCCGTAGAAGCCGCCAAAGCCCGCGGTATCGATATCGTGTTGGCTGATACGGCAGGCCGTTTGCCTACCCAGCTGCACTTGATGGAAGAAATCAAAAAAGTGAAGCGTGTGCTGCAAAAATCCATGCCGGATGCGCCGCATGAAATCATTGTCGTTTTGGATGCCAATATCGGCCAAAATGCCGTAAACCAAGTTGTTGCCTTTGACGATGCCTTAGGTCTCACTGGTTTGATCGTTACCAAACTCGACGGTACTGCCAAAGGCGGTGTTCTCGCCGCCCTTGCATCCAGCCGCCCGATTCCGGTGCGCTATATCGGTGTGGGTGAAAGCATTGATGATTTACGTCCTTTTAATGCCCGAGCGTTTGTAGATGCTTTGTTTGACTAAATAGCGATATATTAAAAACAAGGCCGTCTGAAATACATTTTTCAGACGGCCTTGTTTTTTATTTGTGAAAATACCGGTTAGTTTTAAATAAAATTCTGATTATTTATAAGAAATGCGGGGAATGATTTCTGTGATTAAAAGGCCGTCTGAAAAATTATAATTATTTTTGGGTAATAAAAGCTTTGCAGCTAAAAACAAAAATATAAAAAACGATGCCCCTTAAAGCCTAAACTTTAAGGGGCAGAGCGTTGCGGCATATCTTATACGAGTATAAGAAGCCTTATTGTAGCAACGTTTCTCATTTCGCAGTGCAACAATATGTTGCTTATCTTAGCAAAAAGATTCATGTTGTCAAGTACTATATTGCATATAAATAATTAGTTAAGATATATTTATTACATATAACAACAACATGGGAGAATTGTCATGTCTATATCTCATTTTCGATTAAAACAGCTAAATTATATTCTTGGTCTTGATTTAGGTATTGCTTCGGTTGGCTGGGCCGTAGTGGAAATCGATACAGAAGAAAATCCTACCCGTTTGATTGATGTGGGCGTACGTACTTTTGAGCGCGCCGAAGTGCCGAAAACAGGCGATTCTTTAGCTGCCGCCCGCCGCCAAGCGCGAAGTGCCCGCCGGTTGATCCGCCGCCGCACCCATCGTTTGTTGCGTGCCCGCCGTTTATTGAAGCGTGAGGGTATTTTGCATGCAGATGATCTTAATGCGGAGGGCTTGGTTAAAGAGCTACCGAATACGCCTTGGCAATTGCGTGTTGATGGTTTGGATCGAAAATTAATGCCGAAGGAATGGGCTGCTGTTTTGCTACATTTGGTAAAACATCGAGGTTATCTTTCCCAACGTAAAAATGAAAGCGAAGGTGCGGATAAAGAATTAGGCAGATTATTGGCAGGTGTACACGAAAACCACCAAGCCTTACAAAGTAGCGAGTACCGTACTCCTGCTGAATTGGCTGTTAAAAAATTCCAAGCCCAAAGCGGGCATATACGTAACCAGCGTGGCGATTATACGCATACGTTTGACCGCAAAGATTTACAGCAAGAATTACACCAATTGTTTGCGGCGCAGCAGAAATACGGTAATCCGTTTGTTTCAGACGGCCTCAAGCAGGGTATTGAAACCCTGTTAATGCAGCAACGGCCGGCTTTATCCGGCGATGCGGTACAAAAAATGCTGGGGCGCTGTACCTTTGAAACAGAAGAATTTAAGGCTGCCAAACATACATATTCTGCCGAGCGTTTTATTTGGCTGACCAAGCTGAATAATTTACGGATTCAAGAAAACGGTAATGAACGATGCTTAACGGCGCAAGAGCGCGGGCAGATTATCGATTTGCCTTATAAAAAAGCTAAGTTGACTTATGCACAAGTTCGCAAGGAATTGTCTTTGCCTGAAAATGCTTTTTTCAAAGGATTGCGTTATGGCAAAGAAAATGCCGAAACTGCAGCTTTAATGGAAATGAAGGCTTACCATGCAATACGTAAAGCGCTGGAAAAAGCAGGGCTGAAAACCGAATGGCAGGGGTTGGCTTGTAAGCCGGAGCTGTTAGATGCGATCGGTACGGTATTTTCACTGTATAAAACCGATGAGGACATTTCTACCCGACTGCAAGGGCAGTTGTCTGAAGATGTAATCAATGCTTTATTGGCCGGATTAAATTTTGACAAATTTATCCAACTCTCCCTTAAAGCTTTAAGCAAAATTTTACCGTTGATGGAGCAAGGCCAACGCTATGATGAAGCACATGCAGCGCTTTACGTTCGCTCTACCCCGCAACCGCAAAGGTTGTTGCCTCAGATTACGGCAGATGAAATCTGTAACCCGGTAGTGCTGCGTACATTATCGCAGGCGCGCAAGGTCATTAATGCGATTGTGCGTCGTTACGGCTCGCCCGCCCGTATTCATATCGAAACAGGCCGAGAGGTAGGGAAGTCATTCAAAGACCGTCAGGAAATTCAAAAGAGGCAGGAAGACAACCATAAAGAGCGTAAACAAGCCGCTGAAAAATTTCTCGAATATTTTCCGAATTTTGTCGGGCAGCCTAAAGCCAAAGATATTTTGAAATTGCGTTTATACCAACACCAACACGGCCAATGCTTATATTCGGGTAAAACATTGGATATATGCCGTCTGAACGAAAAAGGTTATGCAGAGATTGATCATGCCCTACCTTTTTCCAGAACATGGGACGATAGTTTTAATAATAAAGTGCTGGTGTTGGCCGGAGAAAACCAAAATAAAGGTAATCAAACCCCTTACGAATGGTTGGGAGGCGCCTCTAATAGCCCACGATGGCAAGAATTTGTAGCCCGAGTAGGAAGCAGCCGTTTTCATCACAGTAAAAAGCAACGCATTTTATTGCGTCAGCTGGATGAAGAAGGCTTTAAAGAACGTAATTTAAACGATACCCGTTACGTAGCACGTTTTCTATGCAAATTTATTGAAGAAAATATGTTGTTGTTAGGCAGGGGAAAACGGCGTGTTTTCGCATCCAACGGGCAAATTACCAGTTTTTTACGTAGCCGTTGGGGTTTGCGTAAGGTGCGTGAAGAAAATGACCGTCATCATGCTTTGGATGCCGTGGTGGTAGCCTGTTCGACTGTGGCTATCCAGCAGCGTATTACCTACTTTGTGCGGCAAAGAGAAATGAATATTTTTGACGGTGAGCTTATCGATAAAGAAACCAGTGAAGTGAGCCGCCCATATTTTCCCCAGCCATGGGATTTTTTCAGGCAAGAGGTCATGATGCGGGTATTCGGCAAGCCCGATGGTGATCCAAGCTTTCCTGAAGCGGATACAAAAGAAACCCTATGCACTTTATTGGAAACCCGCTTGTCATCACGCCCTCAAGCCGTACATGAATATGTCACTCCATTGTTTGTCTCGCGTGCGCCGACCCGAAAAATGAGCGGGCAAGGGCATAAGGAAACCGTTAAATCGGCCAAACTTTTGCATGAGGGTAAAAGCGTGTTGAGGGTGCCCCTGACCCAATTGAAGCCAAATTTGTTGGAAAAGATGGTAAATCGTGATAGAGAGCCGCAGCTCTATGAAGCTTTAAAAGAGCGTTTGGCCGCATACGGTAATGATCCGGCAAAAGCTTTTGCCACCGAGTTTCGCAAAAAAGGCGGCCAGTTGGTTAAGGCGGTACGGGTTGAGGATACGCAGAAATCCGGTGTGTTGCTGCATAAAGGTACCGGAGTTGCGGATAATGCTACTATGGTTCGGGTGGATGTATTTGAAAAATCCGGGAAGTATTATTTGGTGCCGATTTACAGTTGGCAGGTAGCCCAAGGGATTCTGCCGAATAAAGCTGTTATTCAAGGTAAAGATGAAAAAAACTGGGATGAAATGGATGAAACGTATACTTTCAAATTTTCAATGTACCCTAATGATTTGGTAGAGATAAATACAGGTAAACAAAGATTATTTGGTTATTACATTGGTTTAGATCGCGCAACTGGGGCAATAAGTATCCGAGAGCATGATTTAGATAATTTTAAAGGTAAAAACGGTATTTATCGTGTTGGTGTTAAAACAGCCATTTCCTTCAAAAAATATCAAACAGACGAATTAGGCAAAGTTGTCGTACCATGCAGGCCGAAAAAGCGCTTACCGGTTCGTTAAAACCATCCCTGCTTCCCTAAACCGGAAGCAGGGATTTTTTCGGATAAAGGATAAGAGGGGAAATTATCATGAGCTGGCGTAGTTTATTGATACGGGAAGGCGGGAAATTATCACTAAAGCATAAGCAGCTGCTGATACAGCAAAACGGCGAATCTTATACCGTTCCCTTGGAAGATATTGCGGTGATTGTGATTGAAAGTCCGGATACTGTGTTAACGGTGCCGTTGTTGTCTGCTTTAGCTTGTGAGGGTGTCACTCTTTTCACTTGCGATGAACAGTTTTTACCTTGTGGCCAATGGCTGCCCTATGCTCAATATCACCGGCAGCTGAAAACTTTGAAGTTGCAGTTGAATATGACGGAGCCACAGAAAAAACAATTATGGCAGGCCATTATCAAACAAAAAATATGTAATCAAGCAAAAGTAGCTGATGAAACCGGTAACGATTTTGCAGCCAAGCGCCTTCGTGCAATGGCAGTATCTGTGAAATCGGGAGATAGCGGCAATATGGAGGCACAGGCAGCGGCCTTATATTTTCAAGCAATTTACGGCAGCCGCTTCAAGCGTTGGCAGGAAAGTCCGATCAATATCCATTTGAACTACGGTTATGCGGTTTTACGCGCCGCTATTGCCCGAGCCTTAGTCCAATACGGTTGGCTGCCGGCATTGGGGTTGTTTCACAAGAGCGAATTAAATCCTTTTAATTTAGCGGATGATTTTATCGAGCCTTATCGCCCTCTGGCGGATTTAATGGTGTGGCACTTGTATGATCAAAGCCGGCTGAAAGAAAGCTTAGACCGAGTGGCAAAGCAAAATTTGGTGGCCTTGCTGAATCATCAAATCAGTTTGGATGGCCAAACATTCAGCGTATTGGCATCGATTGACCGAACAGTAGCTTCTTTCCAAAACAGTATTGTTACCAAACAAGCCAGATTATTAAAGTTACCTGAAATTTTGCCTTTGAAAGAGCATTTTTATGAGTGAGGCTAAATTTATGCGGTTAATCGTATTTTTTGACTTACCTGTTACTACGGCGGCCAAGCGTAAAGCAGCGAATCAATTTCGCTTGTTTTTACAAAAAGACGGTTATCAGATGCTGCAATTATCCGTTTACAGCCGCATTGTAAGAGGGAGAGATTCGTTGCAAAAACACTACACTCGATTATGCGCCAATCTTCCTGAAGAGGGTTCAATCCGATGTTTGGAAGTAACTGAGAAACAGTTTGCTTCAATGCATTTACTTTTGGGCCGTCTGAAAACACAGGAAAAAAAGGTGAATGCCGATCAATTATTATTATTTTGATTGGATTTTTTTTAAGGTAAAAAAACAGGAAGCCATTATGAAATAAAGGTTTCCTGTTGGACTATTGTAGCACTGCGAAATGAGAAAGGGAGCTACAACGTTGCGATTAATAGGCAATACGTCATAGTTATTGTAGCACTGCGAAATGAGAAAGGGAGCTACAACATGTAGTGATCATTCCCGCCATCAATAATAATTGTAGCACTGCGAAATGAGAAAGGGAGCTACAACGGTTATGGATGCATTGGCAAAAGGTCTTGGATTGTAGCACTGCGAAATGAGAAAGGGAGCTACAACGAAATTGTCATCATTTAAACAGAAATTATAATTGTAGCACTGCGAAATGAGAAAGGGAGCTACAACTATCCTGTGCCAGATCCGCTTCACGGTCGCATTGTAGCACTGCGAAATGAGAAAGGGAGCTACAACTGGAAATTATTCATATGTAATCGAGCGTAAATTGTAGCACTGCGAAATGAGAAAGGGAGCTACAACGATCAAGCATTGCTAGATCACGATAACGGCATTGTAGCACTGCGAAATGAGAAAGGGAGCTACAACACGCTCGGTTGAGCATGTCATTAAATACCTATTGTAGCACTGCGAAATGAGAAAGGGAGCTACAACAACGAACTTGGGCGTTCGTAAGATACTTGAATTGTAGCACTGCGAAATGAGAAAGGGAGCTACAACCCAACCCAGTTAACCAACCACTCCCAGTAAATTGTAGCACTGCGAAATGAGAAAGGGAGCTACAACCGTCTCGAAAGGCCAGTTAGGAAATTCAAATTGTAGCACTGCGAAATGAGAAAGGGAGCTACAACAGGACGGCAAAAAACGTCACGGCGACGCGGATTGTAGCACTGCGAAATGAGAAAGGGAGCTACAACGTCTCTTGTTCTGGTAATGGCCGTTGCATGATTGTAGCACTGCGAAATGAGAAAGGGAGCTACAACACCTTTTGATGTCGGTTTAAATACTACGCTATTGTAGCACTGCGAAATGAGAAAGGGAGCTACAACGGCTTCACTAGAGGTATTAGAGCATTCACAATTGTAGCACTGCGAAATGAGAAAGGGAGCTACAACTGCCAATGTAGATGATTTAAAACTTGATGGATTGTAGCACTGCGAAATGAGAAAGGGAGTTGGATGTTTTTTAATTTTAAAAGCCTGAATCTGTGAATGATTCAGGCTTTCTGATTATAGGGATAGTCAAAACCCGTGAAGTGGTTCGGTTAGCCCACTTTGTCGCCTGGTTGTGCGCCTTGGTCCACATCCAGCAGTTTCAGTTTGCCGTCGGCGGTGGCCGCGGACAAAATCATGCCTTCGCTGATGCCGAATTTGGCCATTTTACGCGGGGCGAAGTTGGCAACGGCGATGACCATGCGGCCATTGAGTTCGGCGGGGTTGGGATAGCTGGCGGCAATACCGGAGAAAATCACCCGTTTTTCAAAGCCGAAATCAAGGTCGAATTTCAACAGTTTGGTGCTGCCTTCTACCGCCTCGCAGTTCAAGACTTTGGCGACGCGCATATCGACTTTCATAAAGTCGTCGAAGCTGCATTGTTCGGCTACGGGTATGTATTGGGCGGCTGTATTTTCAGTGGTGGCTTGGATGTTTTGTTTGTTGGCTTCGACTAAATCGTTCACTTGTTTTTCCTCGATGCGTTGCATCAGATGTTCGTATTTGCGGATGGTATGGCCTTGCGGCAGGACGGCGGTGGCTTGTGCCCAGTCAAGTTTGTCGATATTGAGGAAGGCGGCGGCTTTTTCGGCCACTTGCGGCAAGACCGGTGCCAGGTAAACGCTGAGGGTTTTGAAGGCGTTGATCAGTTCGCTGCAAACGTGGTGCAGGCGTTCGTCTTGGCCTTCTTGTTTGGCCAGTTCCCATGGTTTGTTGGCATCAACGTATTCATTGACTTTGTCGGCCAGTGCCATGATTTCGCGCAGGGCTTTGGCGTATTCGCGTGCTTCGTAATCGGCGGCGATGGTTTCGCTTTGGGCGGTTAATTCGGCAAGCAATGTGCTGTTTGAAACGTCTTTCAGACGGCCTTCGAAGCGTTTGGCGATAAAGCCGGCGGCGCGGCTGGCGATGTTGATGTATTTGCCAACCAAGTCGCTATTGACGCGGGCAATGAAGTCGCTGAGGTTGAGGTCGATGTCTTCAATACGGCTGTTGAGTTTGGCGGCGATATAGTAGCGCATCCATTCGGGGTTGAGTTTTTGGTCGAGGTAGGAGCGGGCGGTGATGAAGGTGCCGCGCGACTTCGACATTTTTTGGCCGTCTACGGTTAAAAAGCCGTGGGCAAACACGCCGGTAGGCGTGCGGTGGCCGCTGTATTGGAGCATGGCCGGCCAGAACAGGGCGTGGAAATAGAGGATGTCTTTGCCGATGAAGTGGTACATTTCGGTGCTACTGTTGGCTTTGAAGAATTCGTCAAAGTCGATGCCGATGCGGTCGCACAGGTTTTTAAACGAGGCCATATAGCCTACAGGTGCGTCGAGCCATACATAGAAGTATTTGCCCGGTGCGTCGGGAATTTCGAAGCCGAAATAGGGTGCGTCGCGAGAGATGTCCCAGTCGCTCAGGCCGCCTTCGCCGTTTTCGTCTTTGGCAAGCCACTCTTTCATTTTGTTGAGGGCTTCGGGTTGTAGGTGCGGTTGTTGGCGGCCGTCTGTCAGGGTGGTGCTGCCTGAAGTCCATTGTTGCAGGAAATCGGCGCATTCGCCCAGTTTGAAAAAGAAATGTTCGCTTTCTTTCAATACCGGCGTGGCACCTGAGATGGCCGAATAAGGGTTGATCAGCTCGGTGGGCGAATAGGTGGTGCCGCAGGCTTCGCAGTTGTCGCCGTATTGGTCTTTGGCGTGGCATTTGGGGCATTCGCCTTTAACAAAGCGGTCGGGCAGGAACATATTTTTTTCGGGGTCGAAAAGCTGCTCGATAGTACGGCTTTCGATTTTGCCGTTGGCCTTGAGGGCATGGTAGATTTTTTCGGAATAGGTTTTGTTTTCGGGCGAGTGGGTGCTGTAATAATTATCGTAGCCGATACCGAAGCCGCTAAAGTCTGCCAAGTGTTCTTCGCGTACGCGGGCAATCATTTCTTCTGGAGCGATGCCTTGTTTTTGGGCGGCCAGCATGACGGGAGTGCCGTGGGTGTCGTCGGCGCAGCAGTAATAGCATTCGTGGCCGCGCAGTTTCTGAAAGCGTACCCAAATATCGGTTTGGATGTGTTCGACCATGTGGCCTAAATGAATGCTGCCGTTGGCATAGGGCAGCGCGGAGGTAACGAGTATTTTGCGTTGTGTCATGTCGGTCTGTTCTGAAAATTATGGTATTTAATGGTGTGAATTATAACTTTTTCAGACGGCCTGCGCTTGGTTTTCGGGTAACTGTTGTGTTAAGTGCTATTTGACGGATACCGTTCCCGATTATGCCGGTTCGTGGGCAATTTCTTGGTTCAAAATTCGGTAACAATTTCTAATTTTAAAATTTATTTTAAATATCAATATCTTGTTTTATTGGGAAAAGTTAAGGTTGTGCCCGGAAATTATTACGGATTTATATAATTTCAAAAAGTAATGAAGTTACAAAGGTTAAGGGCTTGCCAAATTAGGTAATTCAGTTTTTCTCCCCTTGTGTATATGGCGGCTTGCCGTAATACTTAATTTACGAAATCGGCGGCATTACTACCGCCGTTGCTTTACCGCTTTAATATTTTTCTGAAGGAGTTTCATAATGAAGAAAGCTTTATTGGCAGTTGTTGCTTTGGGTACTTCGGTAGCGGCTGTTGCTGCGCCGCTTGCTACGACTTTTACCGGCCCGGCTGTCGAATTGGGTGCGGGCGTAAGCAAAACTGATTTAAAAAATGGCGATTGGAACGAGAAAAGTAAAGCCGATATATCGCTGCGCGGTAATTATTTAGTTGATTATGGTAGCAATTGGATCGGTGGTGGCGAAGTGGCTTATAAGCCTTTGAGCCGCACGATTGCGAGTGATGGTGATGCTACCGCGAAACAAAAATATGATTTGTCTGCTTCTTATGTACAAGGTTATCGGGTAGCTTCGGATGCGCTGGTATATGGTAAGCTAGGCTATCATTACGGCCGCTTCGATAGTTCTTCTGATAAGAACTTCAAGGGCGGCATCAATGGTTTGGGCTACGGCTTAGGTGCAAAATATGCAGTGGCGCCGAATGTGGAAGTGGGTGCCGAATGGGAGCAGGTTCGCTATAAAGACGGCGACGCCAAAGCAACCAACAACAGCTATATGGCTACTGTCGGCTACCGATTCTAAAAAACAATTTTTATTCCCTCAATGCTGTAACCTTCTCTGATATTTGCCGGCTCTGAATGAGCCGGTTTTTTTATGGCTGAAATCAGGTAGGCGATTTTTGGGAGTTTTTGCTCGATAGTAGATAAGGGTAAGATAACTTTTTCGAATTTAAACTTAGGCCTAACCTATCGGTAGGTATCGTTGGATTGATTATTCCCGTACCCTATTGTTGCAAGGTTGCCAAGGAGTAGAGGTATGCGCATAGAAAACAAGATGTACTGCAGTTTGAGGAGGCTGGATAAACTACCTGTTTCATGGCGTGAAATGGTGCAAACGCGCCTGATGGGGCGTTTTGTACCGTTTTTATCAACCGCAGGTCTGCGTTTCGAACAATTGAGCCGGGAATCGGTGAGGGTAAGCATACGGAACCGCCGTGCGGTACAAAACCACATCAAAGGCGTGCATGCTTGTGCGATGGCTTTGCTGGCAGAAACGGCGACGGGTTTTGCAGTGCAGATGAATGTGCCTGACGACAAACTGATTTTATTAAAATCAATGAATATTCAGTATGTTAAGCGATCGGTCGGTAACATGCATGCAGTAGCGCGCATTAGCGATGAAATGGCGGCACGTTTGCAGACAGAGGAGCGCGGTAATTTTGTTGTTCCTTGCGAGGTGGGTGACGAGAGCGGGGAACCGCCGGTATTGGTGGAAATGGTATGGGCGTGGGTACCCAAGAAGCATGATTGAGAAGTTGTGGTGAAGTCGGCTTTATTTTATAATTAATTCATTGATTTAAATTTTGTTTTTTCATTCGATGAATTTAAATTAACGGTATTTGCATCTCATTTATGGGCCGTCTGAAAAAAGTTTCAGACGGCCTTTATTGTTTTGTGGATTTCCGATATCGAATGGATAATTTGGAGAACATACCCGTAGCAAATTGTAAGACAAGGTCATGGCGAAAATCAGTTTGTCTGCGTTATGATGAGATTTTGTGGCGGATCAGGATAAAGTTATGGCAATAAATGCATGCTCGCCAGTGAATACGACGCTTGAAGTTATCGGCGGTAAATGGAAACCTGCGATTGTTTATCATCTGATGCAGGATACACAGCGTTTTAATGAATTGCGGCGGCTAGTGCCTGAGGCCAGTCAGAGGATGCTGACTTTGCAGCTGCGCGAATTGGAAGAATCGGGGATTATCCGGCGTAAGGTTTATCCGGTAGTGCCGCCGAAAGTAGAATATTCTCTAACCGAGTTTGGCCGGACGCTTGTGCCGGTGGTTCAAGCTATGTATGAATGGGGGCAAACTTATGCCGAAGAATGTGTCAGGATAAAAGCCATGCAAAAAGATGCCGTCTGAAATATGGCGGCAAACGGCACAAAGGAGATGCAACCCCCTTTCGTTTGCCGGCATGATTTCCACAGTTTATTAAATCTTGCAGGCACCCCCAGCACAGTTATCATCCTCTTCTGCGGCATCTACACCGCCCTCTACGGTAACATCGTCAAAATCTTCCAATAGGGAATCTAGATCGTCCAGCTCAAATTCTTGTTCGTTCATGTGAAATCTTTCATTTGGTCATTGAGGTTGTAGCAGTCGTACGTACGGTTTGCCATAGCGAAGCTGTGTTTGGCCGTTATGTCGTAATTGCAGTTACAGGACACCTTATCTTGGGGCGTAAAGAGGCGGATTCAACCGTCGGTTTTTCTACGGGGCAGTTTAATATGCGGTTTGATTTTCTTCGGTATGCTTACCGGTGCAGGAACCGTATTTAAGCCGAGTTCCTCATATTGCTTAGGGCTCAGAAGATTACTCCAATCTCCGTGCCGGTACCAATCGCTACCGTCTAATTCAATCGGATGTTGGATACGCTCGCAGCCGTTGCCGCATTGCAGATCGGTAGCAGCGCAATATTTATCGCATCCCCAGCAGATACGTTCGGGATTTTTCGGATGGATAGGAAACTTTTTAGCCATAGCGGTAGAAGCGGCAGAATCACGCCAAATCATACTCTACGCCAATTATGAATAGTTTAACAATACGCCTTAAGTCGGATACTGCCGATTTTGGCCAAATGGGAAAAATTAATATACGGATGAATATGGTTTGAAAAATAACTTTTATTTCAATAGTCAAAATTCTACGGCATTTTATATGCCAACTTTACCGGTAGCTATGATGATGGGCTGTAAGTATTTTATCCGTTATCTGCAAAAGCGGCTTTCCTCGGACTTAGGCAACAGCAGATAAAATACATCGTTATGCCGTCTGAAAATTTCAGCAGGCATTGTTTCATGGAAGAGGCCGTTTACACGGTTTTGTTTATCCATTGCAACAAACATTCCAATCAAGCCCGAACCCAGCTTGTAAAAGCACAGGCAAGTGCTGATTCCTGCTACAATTTATTTACTTTGTTTACAAATTATCCAGTTTTGCAGCCAATATGAAACTCCGAACACCTGCCGTCAATCCCAGAATCATGGCGACTATGCCGATTTTCTTCAGTGTAGCGATTGCCGCGGTGCTTGTTTGGTATTTCAACCTGCCCAAGCTGGCGCCGCCCTTAATCCTCGGCATTATTGCGGGCGGTTTGGTGGATTTGGACAACCGCCTGACAGGCCGTCTGAAAAATATTCTGTTTACCGTTATCGCTTTTTCCATTTCCTCGCTCACGGCCCAGCTGACTATGGCGCACCATTACCGCTATACGTTGGCTATGACCGTACTCACTTTCGGCTTTACTTTGTTGGGCGCAGTCGGCCTGCGCTACCGGACCATTGCATTTGGTACGCTGGCGGTGGCGATTTATACCACGCTCACTTATTCCCCCGATTCCCTGTGGTATGTTAATCCGCTGATGATATTGTTTGGCACAGTGCTGTACAGCAGCCTTACCCTGCTGATGCACATGTTGTTTCCGCACCGCCCAGTGCAGGAAAACGTAGCCGCCGCCTATGCTGCATTGGGGGGCTATTTCGATGCCAAAGCCGCCTTTTTCGATCCCGACGAAAGCGACCAACTTGATAAACACCAGATCGGTCTGGCGATGAAAAACACCGGTGTTATCGGTGCATTCAACCAATGCCGGAGCTCTTTGTTTTACCGGATGCGCGGGCAGCACCGCCATCCGCGTACCAGCCGTATGTTGCGCTACTATTTCACCGCCCAAGATATTCACGAACGTATCAGTTCGGCACACGTCGATTACCGCGAATTGGCGGAAAAGTTGAAAAATACCGACCTGATTTTCCGTATCCAACGTCTGCTCGAACTTCAGGCGCGCGCTTGTCGGGATGTAGCCGAAAGCCTGCGTAGCGGCACCCATTACGAATACAGCGAACGTCTTGCCCGCGCCATTACCGGTTGCAAACAGTCGCTGAAACTGTATGCCGATACCCACGAAGGCGCAGATGTGCATACTTTGCGTCGTCTGCTTGATAATTTATACAGTATTGATTATCAGCTTTCCCATTTAGAAAGCGAAGAAGGCGCGGATGCCGATGCCGACAGCGATGCCACCCGTATTGCCGCCCTTGAAAAAGGCGGTTTGAAAAACGCATTGGTCACTTTGCGCGGGCAGTTAAACTTCGAATCCGCCGTTTTTCGCCACGCCGTCCGCCTGTCGTTGGTGGTTTTGCTGATTTGCGCCATTATAGAAGCCTTCGATTTCAACTTGGGCTATTGGATACTGTTGACCGCGCTGTTTGTCTGCCAGCCCAACTATTCTGCCACCAAAAGCCGCGTTAACCAGCGGATTGTCGGAACCCTACTGGGCGTATTAGTCGGATCCATCGTTCCGTATTTCACGCCCTCTATGGAAACCAAACTGTGGATAATCGTTGTTTCCACCACCCTGTTTTTCTTTTTCCGTACCAATAAATACAGCTTTTCCACATTTTTCATCACCATACAGGCGCTCACCAGTTTTTCGTTGGCCGGATTCGACGTTTATGCAGTTTTGCCGTTCCGTTTGATAGATACCGTGATAGGTGCTGTGATTGCATGGGTGGCCGTTTCCCACCTGTGGCCCGATTGGCGTTATCTCACATTAGAGCGTACTGCAGGCCGTGCGATTGCCTACAACGGAGCCTATCTCCGAGTGATTCTCGACCAATTGCAAAACGGCGGTATCGACGATGTTTCCTACCGCAGCGTACGCCGTCAAACCCACGAACGCGCCGCCGCCCTCAGCAGTACCCTTTCCGATATGAGCAGCGAACCGAAAAAATACGGTAGCAAAGTGCAAGACGGCTTCGAATTATTGCGGCTGAACTACACGCTGGTCGGCTATATCTCCGCGCTGGGTGCTTACCGCAATCAGATGCAGAACCAAAGCGGCGATGGCTTTATCCGCGATTTTTACCGCACTGCCTACCGCATAGCGGATTTACTCGACCATATCCGAGAGTTGGACGAAGACAGCTTTCAGACGGCCTATCATGAGTTGGAAACCGAATTGCAGGCCTTGCAGCCGGATTCCGCCGCCGGAGACCGCCAGCAGATTGTACTGTGGCAGCAATTGGTGATGATTACCCGCCAACTGCCCCCGTGCTTTGCCGCTTTATACCGTGAACGGCAGGCTGAAGCCGATAATGCTGTTGTAGAGGTTTGAGAGGGTATGAATTTCAGACGGCAATAATTATGGGTGAAAGCGAGCCAGTATAAACAGATGTATGAAAATAAGCTGAAAACCTCTAATTTTGTATAGAAATAAGCACAATTAGAGGTTTTCATTTTGAGATAGCAGAATATTGGGAAGATTTATGCAACCATTCATCCAAGGATAATTTATATGCTTGTTAATTTTCTGACTTCATTGCCTTCTATTATTACTGTTTCTTGATTGCTCAGCGGTAATAAATTTAAGTGGGCATAGTGTTGGATAATTTGTTCGCTGGTTTGGACAAATGGATAATTTTGATAATGTGGGACAATATAAAAATCTACAATATCCAAGCCGTTGTCTGATTGTAAGTGGGAAGCGTGTTCACGATTATCCATTAATTCCGAATAAGTGATGCTTTTGGCAGCCAAGATTGCTCCCGCCGATTCACCAATGTAAACCATCCCCTCTTCAATACGGCGCTTTAATATATCAATTAGATTTTTGTTTTGTAATTCTTGTAATAAATAAAATGTATTTCCACCCGATATATATACTAGATCAGTTTGCTCAAGCTTATTAACTGCGGTTTCTTTATCCGTATTGGCAATATCTAAAATTTCAATTTGATAACCCATCTCTTGCCATTTTTGTTCTGCTTCGTACACATAGTTTTTGTAATCTTCAATATTTGAAGCAGTGGGAATGAATAGAACAGGTGAATTTTTAATATGCTTTTTGAAGAATGGTTCAAGTAAATGAGCGGTTCCTGCAAAATATGAAGCCAAACAAATCTTTTTCATAGGCATTTTATCCTTATCTTCTAGATATTTAGTTAGCGGCTTTACCGTTTGGCTTTAAAGCTGAGCAGATGCTGCTGCGTTGCCAACCATGCACCGGCAATGCCTAAGGCGGTTACGACGGCCAATACCAGCAGGATTTCCCAGGTATAGAAGAAACGCCATTCGATATTTAAGCCATAAGGCTTGAATATTTGGTTGACCAAGGGCTGGCTGGCGCGCATCAGCCAAGCGCACAGGCCGAGGCTGATGGCGGCGGAAAGCACGCTCTGCCAGGCGGCCTGATAGAGGAAGGGGCGGCGGATAAATGATGCGGGCGCGCCCAAGAGTTTGGTGATTTCGATTTCCTCTTTGCGGCTTAAAATTTGCAGGCGGATGGTGTTATGCGCTACCAATACGAAGGCTACGCTAAGGGTAACGGCTAAGAACCAAAAGATTTTGTGAACGAAATTGTTGATTTGGTACAGCGTTTGCATCCATTCGGTATCGAGCTTGGCACTCTCCACCATAGGCAGTTTGCCCAAATCTTGTTGCAGTGCCTGCATTTCTTCGGGTGTGCTGCCGGTGTCGGGAGTAACGATGAAAACATCGGGCAGCGGGTTTTCGTCGAGCATGGAAACCAGATCCTGCCCGCCCATGCTTTGCTGCAATTCTTCGAGGCCTTTTTGTTTGCTTACGAATTCGCTTTTTTGGATACGCTTGTCTTCGTTGAGCAGGTTTTTAACGGCTGAGCTGTCGACTTCGTCGGCGCCCATTTCCATGTAAAGGGTGATTTGCGGGGCTTCGTTGAGTTTGCCCAATACGGCTTGGCTGCTTTGTACGCCTAGGTAGAGCGCCAGCGGTAGGGTCATGGCGATGGCCAGCATCAAGAGAATCAGCAGCGTGGCCAGCGGTTGGCGGATAAAGTGATGCAGGGCGTTGCGGGCTGATTCGAGGTGGAGCGACAGATAATGGTTCATGAGGCAAACCTGCCTTCCTGTAAACGTAAGATACGGTGGCCGTAATCAGCCATCAGGGTTTCGTCGTGGGCGGCTACGATAACGGTAGTGCCGACTTCGTGAAAGGTTTTGAAGAGCTCCATAATGTCGAGTGCGTAGGCACGGTCGAGGTTGGCGGAGGGTTCGTCCGCAATCAGTAGGCTGGGCTGGTGTACGACTGCGCGGGCGATACACAGGCGTTGCTGTTCGCCGCCGGAAAGGGTAATCGGGTCGGCGTTTTCGCGTCCGCCCAAGCCGACTTTCTCAATGGCGACGCGGGCGCGCTTCTCGGCCTGTTTCGGGTCGTAGCCGATAATGCGCAGCGGCAGCAGTACATTTTGCAGCACGTTGCGGTCAAACAGGATTTTGTGGTCTTGGAACACGATGCCGATGTGCTGGCGCAAAAAGCCGATTTGGTTGTCGTTGAGGCTGCCGATGTCTTGATTATTCATCCACACTTTGCCGCTGCTGGGTTTGGTAATGCCGGCAATCAGTTTCAAAATGGTGGATTTGCCGGCTCCCGAGTGTCCGGCGACGAAAATCATCTCGCCTTTGTCGATGTTGAAGCTGACGTTTTTCAATGCTTGAAAACCGCCGGGATAGGTTTTGGAAACTTGTTCGAAACGGATCATGGTTTTGCTCGGATAAATGGGCTTGGGCCAACTTTTCCTACCGTCGCTTATACTTGATATGGTATGCGGCGGCAGTGTGAAGGTTTGCCTGAAAGAATGAATCCGATTATACAGAATATCGCCGTAAGATTCAGTTGGCCGTCTGAAACCTTTGTCTTTATAATGGCTGGGCTTGTGCGGCCGATGCCGTCTGAAAATTATTGATAAAGGAATACTTATGCTTACGCCTGAAGAAGTGAAAGCCATGATTGCCGCGGTTGTGCCGTGCGAACATATCGAAGTGGAAGGCGACGGCCATCATTTTTTTGCCCATATCGTTTCTAGCGCATTTGAGGGCAAGGCCCGCTTGGCGCGCCACCGTTTGATTAAAGACGGGCTGAAGGAAAAACTGGCCAGCAATGAGCTGCACGCGCTTTCCATCACCACTGCCGCTACGCCTGCGGAATGGGCGGCCAAACAAGGGCAGTAATTTTTATAGGCTTGCAAAAAGGCCGTCTGAAACATTTTCAGACGGCCTTTTTTGGCTGATACGTTTTATTCGTATACTTTGAGCAGCTCTACTTCGAAAATCAAAGTAGCATTGGGCGGAATCACGCCGCCGGCGCCGTGTGCGCCGTAGCCCATTTCAGGCGGAATGGTGAGCTTGCGTTTGCCGCCTTCTTTCATGCCGCCGAAGCCTTCGTCCCAGCCTTGAATAACCTGACCGACGCCCAGAACGATGGTAAGCGGTTGGCGGCGGTCGAGACTGGAGTCAAATTTGGTGCCGTCTTCCAGCCAGCCGGTGTAGTGTACGGTGATTTCTTTGCCTTTCACGGCTTCCTTGCCGTGGCCGGTTTCGATGTCTTCGATAATCAGACTCATGCTTATTCCTTTGCAATCGGATGGGAAATGCGGCAAGATTAACACAGCCTCGGCGGTTTTAAAACCAAGGCTGTTTCAGTTGCCCACGCATTGGTGTAACGGAAATTTGTTTTTGGCACGGCGGCCTTTAATGCCTTGTTTGCGCTCGTAGCGATTCCATGCTTTTTCGTGGAAATAAAATACCACGGTATTGGCGATGGGCTCGATTAAGGCAACCGCGCTCGAAATACCGATGCTGCCGGTCAGCAGATAAGCCACGCCGAATGCGACTCCGAAGTGTAAAACGGCAAAAGTAATGGTTTTCAACATAATGGTTCCTTTGCTGATGGAAGAGGCCGTCTGAAACCGCCTTGTGTTTGCATGGTTAAATAATAACTATTATCAAATATAAAAAATAGTTGATTATTTAAATTTGCATTTAGTGAAAATTTATTGAAATTAAAAAACAGATAGGATTAAAAAATGGCTATAAAAGTAGTGGTACTCGACCGCGATACGCTGGTGCAGCGTCCTTTTGATTTTCATTTCGACCACATCCTTGAAGAGTATGGCAATACCCTGCCCGAGCAAACGGCAGAACGTATCGAGGGGGCGGATATAGTAGTAAGCAATAAAGTTTTTATCGGTGCCGAACATATCACCGCCAACCCCCAGTTGAAACTGATTGCCGTTTCAGCTACCGGCTACAACAATGTTGATATCCAAGCCGCCAAGGCGGCCGGTGTTACTGTATGCAATATCCGCGCTTACGGCAACGAATCGGTGGCCGAACATGCTTTTATGCTGATGATTGCGTTGATGCGTAATCTACCCGCTTACCAGAGAGATGTAGCGGCAGGCTTGTGGGAAAAATCACCGTTTTTCTGTCATTTCGGCGCACCTATGCGCGATTTGAACGGCAAAACCCTGGCCATTTTCGGGCGCGGCAATATTGGTAATACGCTGGCGGGTTATGCGCGTGCTTTCAATATGAATGTGGTGTTCGGCGAACACAAACACGCCGCCGCAGTGCGCGAAGGTTATGTATCTTTCGACACCGCCATCCGCAGTGCCGATGTCATTTCGCTGCATTGCCCGCTCACTGAAAATACCGCCAATATGATAGGCGAAGCCGAGCTGCAACAAATGAAACCCGGTGCCATTATCATCAATTGCGGGCGCGGCGGTTTGGTGGATGAAAACGCTTTGGTGGCCGCTTTGAAATACGGCCAATTAGGCGGGGCGGGTTTTGACGTGCTGACCGAAGAACCGCCGCGCCAAGGCAACCCGCTATTGAAAGCGCGCCTACCCAATTTGATTGTTACTCCGCATATGGCTTGGGCAAGCGATGAAGCCGTGAACCGCTTGTTTGATATTCTGGTTGAAAATATCAACGGCTTTATGCGCGGTGAGCCGCAGAATGTTGTGGTATAAGTAGTCAGGCTGGGTAACGGAAATAGCCGTAATGAAAGATGCCGTCTGAAAAGTTTTCAGACGGCATCTTTCATTTTTCCAAGGGGATACGGTTTAAGTATCGGGCTTAGGCTTTTTTCACAAATTCCGATTTCAAATTCATCGCACTGCCATCGATTTTGCAGGCGATATCATGATCGCCTTCTTGCAAACGGATGCCTTTTACTTTGGTACCTTGTTTAATCACTTGCGAAGAGCCTTTGACTTTCAAATCTTTGATTAATACTACCGTATCGCCGTCGGCCAGAGGTGTGCCGTTGGCATCTTTGACAACCACGGTTTCTTCAACGGTTTCACCCTCCGTCCATTCGTGGGCGCATTCGGGGCAAACCAGTTGTATGCCGTCGTGGTAGGTGAATTCTGAATGGCATTGCGGGCAGGCCGGCAGGCTCATAATGTTTCCTTGTCTTGATAATAAAAACGCAATTATAAACCAATCGCTGCTGCCGATGGTTTATACCTGGCCTGCGGATGAAAACAGCAATAAGAGACCCAGCAGGATTAATATGCAGCCGATAACGCGGTTGACATATTTTTGGCGTTGCAGCAAGGCATGGCGTATGTTCGGGCTGGAAAGAACGAATGTCACAAATACAAACCAAACCAGATGTGCTGCCGACACAAACAAACCGTATCCGGCCTGAACCGCTATCGGCGTATCGGGGCGCACGATTTGGGTAAATGTGCTTAACACGAACAGCGTGGTTTTGGGATTGAAGGCATTGGTAATGAAACCGCTTTTAAAAGCGGCAGAATCGGACAGCGTATCGCTTGTCGTGTTCAGCCCGCTTGAAACGAGCCGGTATCGGCAAGTAGTAAAGCCGATGTAAACCAAATAGACTGCCCCAAAAAATTTAACGGCGTGAAACAGCATGGGGAATTTCAACAGCAGAATGCTTACTCCCAATAATGTATAGCCGACATGAATCCATACGGCAGAGGCAATGCCGAATGAAGTCAAGATGCCTGCACGGCGGCCATACAGATAGCTGTTGCGCGTTACCATGGCAAAATCGCCGCCCGGGCTGATAACGGCGAGAATAGTGATGGCGGCCACGGCCAATAGTTCTTGCATAATCGTATTTCCTTTCTTAAACAGTTGTTAAATCTGCTGTGATATATGCGGCGTAAATCGGTTGCCAACTGGTTACCGGTTTCTATACGGCGGGCGGGCTAAATATGAAAAAACGTCCGAAAAAATTATCTGTTTTCGGTAAAGCTGTTTGGAAGTACGGTATTTTCAGACGGCATAAATATCAAAATAATGAATTTATTATGTTGATTTATATGCTTATAATGACTTCCCGTCAGGCTTTGGATGAATTGTGCGGTAAAAACAGGTTGAAAAAAATCGAATTATTTTTTTGAAAAATGTGAGTTTATGGAAAGTATCAGGCGTTTCCCTCTAAATGCGTTGAAGTTCTTTTTTTGCGTCGGCAAATACGGCGGTTTGGCCGCGGCGGCAGAGCAGTTGTGTGTGACGCACGGTGCGGTCAGCAAACAGCTGAAGATATTGGAAGAGCATATCGGGGAGGCTTTGTTTTTTAAGCAAGGACGCGCATTGCGGCTTTCTCCGGCAGGCTTAAAACTGTATGAATCCTGTCAGTATATGTTTGCGGAGCTGGACAATACGCTGGCAAAGCTCAAACACAGCCAAGAGCGTGATTTGGTGGTTTCCTGCGAGCCGACGCTGGCGATGAAATGGCTGATTCCGCGGATAACGCATTTTCCGAAAGAATACGGTTTTCACGTGGTGATATTGGCGGCGGGCGGTCAGGTAGATTTTCAGCGGCAGGCGGTAGATGTAGCCATCAGGCGTAACGATTTCGCATGGCCGGAAACGGTATTTGCCGAGTATTTGTGTGCTGAAAAAACAGGGCCGGTGCATATTCCCGAGCCTTTATATCTGAAAAAACTGCATACCCATACACGCCCCGATGCGTGGAGCCGTTGGGAGAAACAGCATGCCGGCGCAGAGTTGCCGTACGAAGGCGATATGTTTTTCGAACATTTTTATTTGTCTATCCAAGCCGCTGTGGCTGGATTGGGCGTGGCGGTGGCTTCGGAATTGATGGTGGACGAGGAAATACGGCGCGGGATATTGGCTGCGCCGCATGGTTTTCAAGACGACGGTTCGGCCTATTATCTGCTTTCGGATATACCGTTTGAGGCCGACTGCCGCCGCCAAAAGTTTTTATCGTGGCTGAAAGAACAGATGCACTCAGCGGTAGTTGGAGCATAATGTTTCAGACGGCGTAGCGCATCACATAGGGCGTTTGCCGGTATTCGAGATAGATATTTCCGCCTGTTTCAGACTGTTGCCGACCTTTACAGCGGCGGTATGTTCTGTCAGGCTTCGTTATGGGAGTGCGGGCGGGGGCTGCGGTCGTTGCCTGTCGCACGTTTTATGCAGACAAATGACGGGACGATACGGATGACGGATAAGCCGAATAAATTTTACTCTCTCTTTTTCTCGGTATTTTTCTTATTTGCGGGCTTCGGCCTGTTTCTGAACTCTGCCGGTGTCGAATTGGCACAAATGGGGGCGAACAATACCGCCATCGGTGCATTGAATGCGGCATTTTTCGTGGGTGCGGCTTTAAGCGCGGTAGCCGCACACCGGGTGATTTCGGGCGTGGGGCATATCCGTGCCTTTAGCGTGTTCGGTGCGGTGTTTGCGATTGCGGCATTAGGACATATGATGACCGCCAATCTGTGGGCTTGGGGCGTGCTAAGGGTGATTCTCGGCTTCTGTTATTACAGCCTGCTGATGATTGTGGAAAGCTGGTTTGTTGAGCGCAGTAGTGCGGGGGCGAGGGCAAAAGTGCTGGCTTTTTATAATGTCGTTTATTACGTCGCCTTTACCGCAGGTATCGCCTTATTGAGCCTGAAATTATCGAGCAACGATATTTTTACGATGGCGGCGATTATGGTAATGGCGGCGATGCTACCGGTTGCGCTTACCCGCTTGAAAGCCCCGCGGTTGCCTCCCCGCCAGCGCATCAGCCTGCCGCGTTTGTTTGCCGTCGCCCCGTTGGCATTGGTGGGCAGCTTTGTCGGCGGTTTGCTGATGAACGGTTTTTTCACCATGGCTTCGGTATTTTTGTTGAAACAGGGCTTTGATGTACGGCAGATTTCGTTTTACCTGATGGTGTCGATGGTGATGGGCTTCGCCGTCCAACTGCCGGTAGCCAAACTTTCCGACCGTTTCGGCCGTCGCGCCGCGATTTTAACCTGTTCGTCAGTGGCCGCAGTGGGCGCACTTTTGGGATTGGCACTTATGCTGGCAGGTATTAACGATATGTGGGTGCAATATATGGTGGCGGCATTTTTCGGCATCGGGCTGTTTACCCTCTACGCGCTGTCGGTTGCCCGTGCCAACGACCAATTGCCTAAGGGCATGAATACGGTTGAAGTCAGCCGCAGCCTGCTGTTTAGCTACGGTATGGGTTCGCTTACCGCCCCGCTGGTGTTGGGTGTGGTGATGGACCAAGCCGAACGCTATGGCTTTTACGGTTATTTTGTGATTTGTGCGGGGCTGTTGGCAGTATTCGCATGGCGTCAAAAAGCAGTGCCGGAAGACCAACGCAGTATGTATGTGAACATGCCTGCCGCCGCCGGACCGGTAGTGGCGGATTTGGACCCGCGTAACGATACCGGCGTGATGCGCCCGTTTGATGATGCCGCTGCGCAGGAATATGCCGACTCTCTAAACCGGGAAAGTTATGCGGAAAAAGAGCAGCAAAGCACTATTGCGGATAAGGATAGCAGCAACCCACATTAATTTTACGCAGTAAAATAAGGCCGTCTGAAAAATATTTTCAGACGGCCAAAATTTCAACACACAGCTACCTGAAGGTAGCTGAAAGGCGACCCGGGTAACACCCCTACATTGAAAATTGGTTTCAACACACAGCTACCTGAAGGTAGCTGATACGAGTTTTTCGGCAGCCTGATTAACGGCAAAAAAGTTTCAACACACAGCTACCTGAAGGTAGCTGATTCCATGTTACTCTCCCATATCTTTAACCGGCTTTGGTTTCAACACACAGCTACCTGAAGGTAGCTGAAGCACCTGTTGCCTACGTCTTCCGTCTGTTTGCCGTTTCAACACACAGCTACCTGAAGGTAGCTGACTGAAAAGACCGCTGAGCAGATTTTGGCTATGTTGTTTCAACACACAGCTACCTGAAGGTAGCTGATCCAGCAGCACCGGCTGCTCCATCTGCCCCTTTAGGTTTCAACACACAGCTACCTGAAGGTAGCTGAGTCCGTTGCCACACCACCCCGCTCAAGCTTAACCGTTTCAACACACAGCTACCTGAAGGTAGCTGAATGCCTGTTGCGAATCAACAGGCAATTATTATTTGTTTCAACACACAGCTACCTGAAGGTAGCTGAGCCGCCTGTATCTCGTGGTAACTGTTCACTCGCAAGTTTCAACACACAGCTACCTGAAGGTAGCTGAGCCGACTTTTCCCGATTGCGATTATTTAGCGGTTATGTTTCAACACACAGCTACCTGAAGGTAGCTGAAGGGCGGTAGTTACGACAACGGCTGCACCATATTTGTTTCAACACACAGCTACCTGAAGGTAGCTGACGTTGCAACAAAACTTTTGGGGCTGTATTAGATTAGCCTTAAATATCACACCAAATTCGCAAGATTTTAAGTTGCTCTTTTGGTGTACCAAAGTTAAAACGAAATTCGCATTCTTTCAAGAATAAAGGGAAAGATTTTCGGTCAATTCCATTGTACTTTCGTAGAACGCGCTTTGCCTGATTCCAGAAGTTTTCAATACCGTTGATATGGTTTTGACGGTCGACAAAAAGCTCTGAATGATTGATTCTGTGATGCGTAAATTCACTCACATCTAGCACATCATAGCTTTTGTAATAGTCCGTATAAACAATGCTATCAGGCATTATTTTTCGTTTAATAACAGGTAGTAAAGTATCTTGTTTGGTATTTTTAACGACAACAGTATAAACCTTGCCTTGACGTTTCAAAATACCAAATACCGCTACTTTCCCAGCCGCTCCGCGACCGCGTTTGCCTTTTCGTTGTCCACCAAAATAACTCTCATCAAGCTCGATTGAACCATCAAAGATTTCATCAGCTTGAAGCTCTAAATGATAGGCAATGACTTGGCGAATTTTACGGTAAAACAGAGCTGCTGAATTGGGGTTAATATCCAATAAATTGGCAGCAGAACGGGCGGTTACCTCAAGTACAAAAAATTCAAGCAACTTTTTTTGTACTTTTTTAGATAGTTTACAGTATGTTATCTTCATTTTTAAAGGGTAACATAACTGCCAATCTAATACAGCCCCAAACTTTTTTACAAACCATATGCAGTTTCAACACACAGCTACCTGAAGGTAGCTGAAATGGGCGTTATATCAAGTAGCCAAATACTGTGATGTTTCAACACACAGCTACCTGAAGGTAGCTGACATCAGCAGCTGTCTGAATCAGCCGGGCGTAACCGTTTCAACACACAGCTACCTGAAGGTAGCTGAGCATTACTCTTGTATCTTCACGCGGAGGTCCGAGGTTTCAACACACAGCTACCTGAAGGTAGCTGATACAGATCACCTTGCATTACTGAAGTGTTAATCGGTTTCAACACACAGCTACCTGAAGGTAGCTGAAGCCTCTTTCGCAAAGCATATAACCAAAGGTTTGGAGCGGGTAAATTCGCTAATGTCTGTGTTCGGAGGCCGGGCAGACTGCCCTTATGCGGATTTTATCACGCTATCGTGTGCAGTATATTGATTATGCGGAAGTTTTATTTATCGCTGATCTGCTGTGGTTGGGATGTGTACTTGGGGTTGGCGATATGGGTTTACCGTATTGTAGGGATTCAAAAGGTTGGTTGTAGAACGACTAACTATAAAACCGGTGCAGAGTTTGCGTTTTTTCGTTTGTTTGAGCCGTTTATTTCAAATGCCGTCTGAAAAATTTTTCAGACGGCATTTAATCATAACGGATACCGCACATATTGCGGCGCAACCTTGCTTACATCAGGTTCAAGTCGCTGATACGGTCAAACAGCCGCTCGGGCTGGCCGCCCTCTTCGTGTAATTGGATACGCAGGCGCAAGTCGTTGGCGGAATCGGCTTGGCGCAATGCTTCGTCGTATTCGATTTGGCCTGAAGTATAGAGATTGAACAAGTGTTGGTCGAAGGTTTGCATGCCTTCGTCTATCGAGTTGGTCATCACATCTTTGATTTCCAACAGCTCGCCTTTGAAAATCAAATCTTGTACGGAGGGGCTGTTGATCAGCAGGTCGATTACGGCGGTGCGCCCTGTACGGCCTTTTTTCACGGCAAGGCGTTGGCCGATGATGCCGACCAGGTTGAGCGCCAAATCCATCAATACTTGTTGGCGGCGGTCTTCCTGATAGAAGTTGATTACGCGCTCGATGGCTTGGTAGGCGGTGCTGGCGTGCAGGGTGCAGATGCACAGGTGGCCGGTTTGTGCCAGTTGCAGGGCGTATTCCATACTGCTTTCGCTGCGTACCTCACCGATACAGACTACGTCGGGAGCTTGGCGCATGGCGTTTTGTACGGCGGTTTTCCAATCGGGGGTATCAATACCGATTTCGCGTTGGGTGATGATGCAGCGGCGCGGTTTGTAGAGGTATTCGATGGGATCTTCAATGGTAACGATATGGCCGGGCAGTTTGTGGTTACGGTAGTTTAGCATCGAAGCCATGGTGGTGGATTTACCCGAGCCGGTGGGGCCGGCCAAAATCAGCAGGCCCCGTGGTTTGAGGGCGAGGGTTTGCAACACTTCGGGCAGCCCCAATACGCTCATTTCGGGAATTTCTTGGTTGATGCGGCGCAATACCAGGCCGACGCGCCCTTGTTCGCGGTAGGCGTTCACACGGTAGCGGGTGTTGCTGCTGGATTGTACGGAATAGTTGAGGTCTGATTCGCGGTTGAACGTTTCGAGCTGGTCGTCGTTCATGGTGGATTCGGCAATCAGGGCGGTTTCTTCGGAGGTAAGCGCTTTGTGCGGCATGGGGGTGAGTACGCCGTCTACTTTTAAAGAGGGCGGGAAACCTGAGCTGATGAAAATATCGGATGCGCCTTGTGCTTCTGCTTCTTGGCACATGCGCGCCAACAGGGGGTGAAGTTGTACGCCGATTTCTGCCGGGGTGGGGATATGCGGCGGACGCTGTTTTTCCGAATAGGCAGCCACCATTTCGCTTAGTAAGTCGTTTAATTGTTGTGCATTGCTCATTTTTTTTGTCCTTATTGAATTGTTAGAGCATCTCTGAGTTTTGCGCTTTGCTGCGGGCGGTTTCGGGGCTGATGATGCCTTGGCGTACCAGAGCCTGCAATGCTTGGTCGAGCGTTTGCATGCCGTGAGCCTGGCCGGTTTGCAATACCGAACCGATTTGGGCGATTTTGTTTTCGCGAATCAGGTTGCGTACGGCCGGGGTGGAGATCAGAATCTCGTGGGCGGCTACGCGGCTGTCGCCGTTGCGTGTTTTAAGCAGGGTTTGCGATATAACGGCGCGCAAGCTCTCGGAAAGCATCGAGCGAACCATGTCTTTTTCGCCGGCAGGGAAAACGTCGACGATACGGTCGACTGTTTTGGCCGCGCCGGTGGTGTGCAGGGTGCCGAATACCAAGTGGCCGGTTTCGGCGGCGGTCAAGGCCAAGCTGATGGTTTCGGGATCACGCATCTCACCGATCAGGATAACGTCGGGGTCTTCACGCAGGGCGGAACGCAGGGCGTTGGCGAAGCTGTGGGTGTGTTCGTGAAGTTCGCGTTGGTTGATCAGGGCTTTTTTGCTTTGGTGTACAAACTCGATCGGGTCTTCGATGGTGAGGATGTGGCTGGGCTGGGTATCGTTGATATAGTTGATCATGGCCGCCAGCGTGGTGGATTTACCCGAACCGGTGGGGCCTGTTACCAATACCAAGCCGCGAGGTTGTTCGGCGATATTTTGGAAAATACGCGGGGCTTTTAGCTCTTCTAATGTAGGTACGGCGCTCGGTACGGTACGGAATACGGCGGCCGGGCCGCGTTTGGTCATGAATGCGTTAACACGGAAACGGGATACGTTGGGTAGTTCGAATGAAAAGTCGGTTTCAAAATCTTGTTGGTAAAGTTTGCGTTGATGGTCGTTCATCACCGAGGTAATCATTTGGCCGACTTCGTCGCTGGTCATTTCCGGCAGGTTGATGCGGCGTATGTCGCCATGTACGCGGATCATCGGCGGCAGCCCCGCGCTGAGGTGTAAGTCGGAAGCTTTGTTTTTTACGCCGAAAGCGAGTAAGTCTGTAATTTGCATAATGTGCCTTTGTATTTTGCGTTACAATTTTTATCTGAATGGCGTGTATTTTAAACCAGCATGCCGTCTGAAACCATGTTGATACCGTTATTTATGTTAATTATTTTTCAGACGGCCTGCATCGTCGGGTAAAGCATGAATAATTTACAACAGAATTATCACGAGGTATGTGCAAAAATTGCGGATGCCGTGCAGGCGGCGGCAAGAGAGCCGCGGAGCGTGCATTTGGTGGCGGTGGGCAAAACGTTTCCAGCCGCCGATATCCGCGCGTTGTATGCCGAGGGACAGCGTGATTTCGGTGAAAACTATATTCAGGAGTGGTCGGCCAAAGCAAAAGAGTTGGCCGATTGCAGAGAAATCGTTTGGCATATTATCGGGCAGGTTCAGTCGAATAAAACCCGCCTTGTTGCCGAATCGGCGCACTGGGTTCATACCATTGACCGCCTGAAAACCGCCCAACGCTTAAGCAGCCAACGCCCCGATACCATGCCGCCGTTGCAAGTGTGTATCGAAGTGAACATTGCCGCCGAAGCCAACAAGCACGGCGTACCTCCTGACGAGGCCGTTGCCTTGGCTTGCGAAGTGGCTAAATTGCCCAAGTTGCAGGTGCGCGGTTTGATGTGCGTGGCAGAAGCCGATGCCGGAGAAGATGCCTTGCGCCGCCAGTTCGAAACCATGCGGCAACTGCTGGCCGATTTGCAGGCCGCGGGCATTGCGGCAGACGTATTGTCGATGGGGATGTCGGCAGATATGGCGTTGGCGGTTGAGTGCGGCGCAACGCATGTGCGTATCGGCAGTGCGATTTTCGGCAAGCGCGACTATGCCGTCTGAAAGAGCTAAATAGTTTCAGACGGCCTTTTGCCATCTCAAATCATCAAGCGGGAGCAAACATTATGACGATTTACTTTTTGGGCGGCGGTAATATGGCCGAGGCCATTATTTCGGGATTGGTAAAACACAGTGATACCCCTATTCATGTTGCCAACAGGGGTGAGGAAAAACGCTTGCGCTTGCAAGAGCGTTACGGAGTTGGCGTATCCGCTGTTTTACCGCCGTTGCAAGCCGAAGATGTTTTGGTATTAGCGGTCAAACCGCAGGATATGCAGGCGGCCTGTGCGGGGTTGCAAACCAACGGCGCATTGGTACTTTCGGTAGCGGCAGGCTTGAGTCTGAATACTTTGAGCAGCTATCTTGGTGGTGCCAAACGCCTGATCCGCATTATGCCCAACACTCCTGGCAGTATCGGCCTGGGTGTATCGGGCATGTTTGCGGCAGACGGTGTGAGCCATACCGACAAGCGTACCGCCGAAACGATTATGGCGGCCACCGGCGAAGTGCTTTGGCTCGATAGCGAAGAACAGATGCACAGCATTACCGGCATCAGCGGCAGCGGTCCCGCTTATGTTTTTTATTTGCTGGAAGCTTTGCAGCAGGCCGCGCTGGAGCAGGGTTTTGATAACGAACAGGCGCGTATGCTCAGTTTGGCTACGTTCAAAGGAGCCGTGGCCTTGGCCGAAGCAAGCGGAGAAGAATTTTCGGTATTGCGGCAAAACGTTACTTCCAAAGGCGGCACGACTTTTGCCGCGCTCGAAACATTCGGCAAACACGGCGTAGCCGAAGCGATACAGGCGGGCGTGGCAGCTTGTGTTGCGCGCTCTCGGGAAATCGCCGCCCAATTTGAGCAAAATAATCTTTAGTGTAAATAAAGGCCGTCTGAAACCATGTGGATAAATAAATTACTGGTATTGGCAGATGTTGCCGCCATCATTTGTTTGGCACGTTGTTTGTTGCAATGGGCCAAGTTGCCTTTTGCCCATCCGCTGGCGCAATTTTGTTGTAAAACCACCGATTGGCTGGTGCGGCCATTGCGTGGTGCCGCCCCGCCGTTGGGCAAATGGGACGGCGCGTGTATTTTGGCTGCCCTGCTGCTTTATTATCTGGCTTTTACCGTGATTACTTTTTCGGTTCAGCCGCAGGGCTTCGGTATGCGCTTGTTGGCCGCCAACCTCTTTTTTGCCGTGCTGCATTTGGTGAAGGCGGCCGTATACGTTTTGTTGTTGGGTTTGCTGTTGCGAATGCTGCTCGGCTTTAGACAACCGTTTTCGCCTTTGCTGCCCGTTTTACACCGGATATTCGAACCTTTGCTGCGCCCGTTTGTCTTTTTAAGAATCGGCCGTTGGGATTTTTCCGGCAGCTTGTTGGCATTGGTGTTGTGGTTTTGGCTGGTCGAAGTGTTGCCCAGCTTAACTACCCGTCTGAATTTGTGGTTATTGCACCAGTGATTATATAAAAAACTGCCGGCAGGCAGTTTGTCTATTTCATACCACAAAATCGGCCGACGCCGGCATACTATTGTAGATTGCGGCGAAAATCATGTTATGATGCTTTTTGGTAGTTAAAAGTATTGAAAAAACAATAATAAGCCGCTTCGTTTAATTATTAAACGGAAGTTATTGAAAACTTTATAGTTGAGAAAGAAACGCCATGGCAAAGCTGACAGAACAAGACATCCTCAATTGGGATGGCCCCGAAGAAGATTACATGAATGCCGATCATTTGGCTTTTTTCAGGGATTTGCTGGTCAAGCTGCAAGACGAACTGATTGAAAATGCCAATGCTACTACCGGCCATTTGCAAGAGCATGAATCTGCTCCCGATCCGGCCGACCGCGCCACCCAGGAAGAGGAATACGCACTGGAGCTCCGTACCCGCGACCGTGAGCGCAAGCTGCTGGCCAAAGTACAATCTTCTATCCGCAAGATCGATGAAGGCGATTACGGCTTCTGCCAAGATACGGGCGAACCTATCGGTTTGAAACGCCTGTTGGCACGTCCTACCGCAACTTTGTCGGTGGAAGCGCAAGAGCGCCGCGAGCAAATGAAGAAACAATTCGCCGATTAAATATCAGGCATCAAAAAACGGCAGACAGTAATGTCTGCCGTTTTTTTTTTCAGACGGCATGGTTATTTCGTGGTATATGGTACTAAAGACGTTTATTATCTTGAATGGTCAATCCCGCCCGTGCCTGTTGGGATAGTATTTTCTTCGATACGCTTTTGATTTTGGAAAAATTCATGTACCGATCTGCCGCTTTGATTTTACTGTTGTCAACCACACTGCCCTCGTGGGCGCAAACGCTTTCGCAAACCCTTGCCAACGGTATGAAGGTAATCGTGAAAGAAGACCGCCGCGCTCCCGTTGCCGTTACCCAGCTTTGGTATAAGGTCGGCAGCGTAGACGAGCAGCCCGGTAAAACCGGCCTTAGCCATGCTTTGGAACACATGATGTTTAAAGGCACGCCGGCTGTTCCTTCGGGTGAATTTTCCCGCCGTATCTCCGCTATGGGCGGCAGCCTCAATGCCTATACCAACCGTAATGAAACCGTTTATTTCCAAACCGTTGCCGCCAAACGTTTGCCCGAAGTGTTGGAGATGGAGGCCGACCGCATGGTCAACCTCAATTTCAGCGACAGCGAGTTCGACAATGAAATGAGCGTTATCCGCGAAGAACGCCGCCAGCGAACGGAAGATACCCCCGGCGGCAAAATGTGGGAGCAGATATACCAAAGCAGTTTCCAAACACCAGCCAACCGCGCCCCCGTTATCGGTTATATGGACGACCTTTTCCGGCTCAAGGGCGAAGATTTGCGCCGATGGTACCGCCAATGGTATGCCCCCAATAATGCCGTACTTGTGGTGGTGGGCGACGTGGATGCCGCATCGGTTTTGCAAACAGCCGAGAATCTGTTCGGCCACATTCCGGCCCGAGAGCTGGCTGGGCGCAATAATTTGCAGGAAACCGCCAAACGTACGCCCGCAGAAGCCGAAACCACGGCGCTCACCCGCCAACCTCTATTGGCGCTCAGCTACCGCGTGCCGGGCTTGGAAAAACTCGGCGACAAAATGCCCTATGCCCTTGATATGCTTTCCAATATTCTTTCCGGTAACAGTGCCAGCCGTTTGGATAAAAATCTGGTACGCGGCAAACAGGCAGCATTGGATATCGGTGCCAATTACGATATGCTCAGCCGCGAAATGCCTTTATTCAATATTATCGCCATGCCGGCCGAGGGCACCGATACCCGCGCCCTGCAAGCCCTGATTGAGGCCGAGATCGCCGATATTGCCGCAAACGGTATTAAAGCGGATGAGCTGAAGAGGGTTCGTAATTTAGCGGCGGCATCCGAAATTTATGCCAAAGATTCGATGAGCAGCCAAGCATCGGTTATCGGTAAGCTGGAGACGCGCGGTTTCAGCCATCGCGACGAAGCCGAATTGCGCCGCCGTTTGCAAGCAGTGGATAGCGCCGATATCCAAGCGGCAGCCAAGTTATTGGTTCCGGAACGGCGCAGCGTCGTTGTCGTGAATCCCCAAGTATCCGAATAAACTTTGATGCCGTCTGAAAAATTTCAGACGGCATATTGCCGTCAAATACCCCGATTAGGCCGCCGATAGGCTTTCTTTTCTACCTCATTCACACTACGGGCTGACCGATTATGAGAAACCACATCCCCGCTACTTTCCGCCGAATCCTCGGATTCACCTTATCCGCTTTATTTTTGCCGACCGCGCAAGCCGTCGACATACAACGCTGGCACACTCCCGAAGGCACGCAAGTTTTACTGGTTAGCCGCCATGAAAATCCGATTGTCGATATCCAAATCGACTTTAAAGGCGCAGGTTCGGCGGTTAGTGGTAAAGACGGCAGCGAAGTGGCCGAATTTACCGCCGCCCTGCTGACAGACGGTACACACAAATTGGATGAGGAGGCTTTCAACGCCCGCATCAATGAATTGGCCGTGGAGGTAGCCAGCGGCACAGGCGGTGAAAGCGCATATATACGCTTGCGCAGCCTGAGCAACCGCCAAAACCTGCAACCTGCCGTGCAATTGGTTAATCAGGCACTTACCCAGCCCCGTTTCGCTCCCGAAGTGTTCAAGCGGCGCCAGCGGCAAAGCATTACCGCCCTAAAACAAAACGAAACCGATGCCGGATTTATTGCCGGTAGAGCCGTTACCCTGCTGAATTATCCCGACCATCCCTACGGTGCGAGCGCCAAAACCAATGAAGCCGGTATTGCCAAAGTCGGCCTGGGTGATATCCGCAACTTCCACCGCAGCCGTTACGGCAAAAATAATGCCGTCGTTGCAGTTGTCGGTGACCTTAACCGCCATCAAGCCGAAATATTGGTAAAAAAAGTTTTAAACGGCTTACCTGATAAAGCCGCCGCAACCACCGCCGTGCCGGCTGTTCCCCCGCATCAGGCATGGCAGCAAAATATCCCGTTTGCCGGCGAACAGGCGCAAATCGCCTTAAGCCTGCCGCTGATTACCCGCGACGATCCTGATTACTACGCCCTGATAGTCGGCAACTATATTCTCGGCGGCGGCGGATTCGACAGCCGTTTGATGAAAGTATTGCGCGACCAACACGGCTACACCTACGGTGCATCCAGCAGCCTTTCTCCTGCCGCCCAAGCCGGCCCGCTCACAATCGGCTTTTCTACCAAAAAAGCCAGTACAAACGAAGCATTGGCCGCTGCCCGTAAAGTCGTGGCTGAATTTATCAAACAAGGCCCAACCGAAGAGGAATTGCAGCAGGCAAAAGATAACTTAATCGGCGGTTTTCCTTTGCGCTTCGATACCAATGCCAAATTGTTGGGCTATCTCAGCGTGATCGGTGTGTACGATCTGCCTGAAAATTGGCTCGACAACTACCCCAAAGAAGTCGCCTCCCTTACCGCCGCAGATATCCGCTCGGTATGGCAACGCAGAGTGAAGCCGGAAGATTTTAATGTGGTGGTAGTGGGAGCAGAAAAATAATAGTCCAAATACATATAATTAGAGGTGAAACCCTAATTTGATTATGATAGATTAATACGGACTTTTCAAAATAAAAGGCCGTCTGAAAAACACGCATAACAAAAGCGGTTTATCCGCTTATCGCAAATCCTGAAAAGAATCTTTCAGACGGCCTCTCAATAAAGCAGACATGCACGGCGCCGGGCCCGCTGTAAACATATCACTCACTTACTAATAAATTCATAAAAAACGCCCGCCCGATTCAGAGACTTCAACACGCGCGCAAACACCAATCATCTAATGGTTTACGTCATAAGGGGACGATGATGACAAATCTGCCTGCGCGCACTTACTACGCCCATTCCGGCTTACCCGGTGATTATGCCACTTGGCAAACGTTGCAAAGTCATGCAATGAATGTTGGTGACATGGCGGCTGCATTTGCTGCCTTTTTCGGTGCGCAAGAGATTGCCCGATATACAGGACAGCTACATGATGTAGGAAAATATACGCCTGAATTTAATGATCGTTTACACGGTGGAAAGAGGGTGGATCACGCTACTGCGGGAGCCAAAATTGCGGTAGAACGGTTTGGTGACCAAGCAGGCAAGCTGATGGCGTTCTGCGTTGCTGGGCACCATGCCGGGTTGGCTAATGGTGATGGCGAAGGCGATAACCGCCGTACTTTAAAACAGCGCTTAGCACTGCCGTTTGACGGGAAAGCATTGCATCAACTTGATCCTGTTTGGCAGCAGGAAATCATACTGCCCCAAAAGCTTTCTGCCCCACCCTTGAAGGCCGATGCCCATCACAAATGGTTTTCCTATGCCTTCTTCACCCGCATGCTGTATTCCTGCTTGGTGGATGCCGATTTTCTCGATACCGAAGCTTTTTATGCTTCCGTTGAAAACAAAGCTATACAACGCAGCGGCTATCCCGATTTAAACACCTTGCAGCAGTGTTTCAACACCTTTATTGAATCTTTCAGACGGCCTGACGATCAGGTTCCGGCAGCCGAAGCCGAACAACGCCGCACCGCGCTTAACCGCATGCGCTGCGATATTCTTGACCATGCCGTCGCCCAAGCTGGCGAGGCGCCCGGTCTGTTTACCCTTACCGTGCCTACTGGCGGTGGCAAAACCTTCACCTCGATGGCGTTTGCGTTAGAACACGCCAAGCGCCACGGCATGCGGCGCGTAATTTACGTCATCCCCTTTACCAGCATCATCGAGCAAAATGCCGCCGAGTTCCGTAAAGCCTTCGGCGATTTGGGCGAAGCCGCCGTATTGGAACACCACAGTACCTTCGACGATGGCAAGCTCAAAGACCAGCATAGCAAAGACAAATTGCGCCAAGCCTCCGAAAACTGGGATATGCCTGTGGTGGTAACTACAGCCGTGCAGTTTTTCGAATCACTGTTTGCCGACCGGCCATCACGCTGTCGCAAGCTGCACAATATCGCCGGCAGCGTGATTATTCTTGACGAAGCGCAAATGTTGCCGCTCAACCTGTTGCTGCCCGTAATGCAGGCCATCAAAGAGCTGGCGCGAAATTACCGTTGCAGCGTAGTGATGTGCACCGCTACCCAGCCTGCCATGCAGGCCAAACACGGCTTTTACCGTGGATTTGAAAACGTGCGCGAAATTGCCCCGAATCCGCCCGCACTCTTCGAACAGTTGCGCCGAACCACCGTGCAACATATCGGCACACAAACCGATGCCGACCTGTTGGAAAAGCTCAGGCAACACCGGCAAATGCTCATCATTGTCAATAACCGCCGCCATGCCCGCAGCCTGTATGACAGCGCCAAACCGCTTGACGGCGTGTTCCACCTGACCACCCTGATGTGCGCGAAACACCGCACCCAAATGTTGGAAATCATTAGAGGCCGTCTGAAAAAGGGTGAGCCCTGCCGCGTGGTTGCCACATCCTTGATCGAAGCGGGCGTTGACGTTGATTTCCCACTGGTGATGCGCGCCGAAGCCGGGCTGGATTCTGTCGCCCAAGCCGCCGGACGCTGCAACCGCGAAGGCAAAAGACTGGCTGAAGAGAGCTTTGTCTGGATATTCCAGCCCGAGGCACAATGGAAAGCCCCCGCCGAACTCGGACTGCTCTCCGGCGTGATGCGTGCCGTAGTGCGGCAGCATGCCGATGATTTACTGTCGGTGGAAGCTATCACTGATTACTTTAGCGAAGTTTACCAACTCAAAAGCGCCGAGCTAGACCGGCACCGAATCCTCGCCATGCATCACAACGCAGGAAGCTGTCTTGATTTCCCCTTCCAAACCATCGCGGCAAAGTTCCGCATGATCGAAACCTATATGCAGCCGCTGATTATCCCGTTCGACGATGAGGCCGAACGCCTGATCGACAGTCTGCGCTATGCCGACCAAATCGGCGGTTTGTTACGCAAGCTCCAGCCGTATACCGTGCAAATCCCCGAAAGTGCATTAGATGATTTGCTGAAAGCGGGGCGGGTAGAAGTCATCAATGAACATACTTTTGGTAAACAGTTCTACAGCCTGATCGGGTTGGATTTGTATGATGAAGTGGCGGGGTTTAGTTGGGAGGATGTGGGGGGGATGGGTAGTATTATGAATTGAATTAGTTATTCAAAAACTTTATAAATAGAGTAAATATTAGAATTATTCGTTTAGCTTAAACCAAACTTAAAGGAAAAAATTATGGACATTTCTCCAGATAAACAAAATATAGATAAAGTTTTAGTAATACTCAATATTACATTGACTTTTACCAACGTGAATATAAATGGATGCAAGAACCTGTAAAACGGTTGTTAGATGATATTTTTTACAAATTTAACGAGGTATATCAGCAAAATAGTAGCTTACCTCCTGATGAACAGGTTATTGATAGTAAATATCCATGGTATTACTTAAATACTTATGTAACTAATACCATAGACGGAAAGGTTTATGTTGTAGATGGGCAGCAACGATTAACAACTTTAACTTTAATTTTATTGAACTTATACCATAAGGCTATTGCTAATAGAAGTGATCTATCTGATTGGGTAAAAAGTAAAATATTTGGCCAATCAGGTTATAAAAAAACTTTTTGGATGAGGCACGAGGCTCATTTAGCAACATTAGAGGCACTGTTTCAAGAACAGATTGATGAAGCTCCAGTGAATAGTGGCTTAACTGCTGAAAATATGGTGAAAAATTATAAGGTTATTAAATATTGGTTAGAACAGAATATAAAAGGAGAAAACCAATTAGAAACGTTTATATTTTACTTTTTACGTCGTTTAGTATTAATTAATTTGTCCGTAGAGCAGACAGATGTCCCTATGGTATTTGAGGTTATTAATGATCGTGGCGTTCGTTTAAAACCTTACGAAATTCTAAAAGGTAAACTGCTTGGTCAGATTGATAAAATTATATTGGATAAAAACCAATATAATCAGCTTTGGGAGGATAAAACGCGTGCAATTAATCAATTATCTAATGATGAAACTGATCGTTTCTTCCGCTTTTATTTAAAAGCTCGTTTTAGTCAAAGCCGTAGCGATGCCAAACGTTATGATGGTGATTATCATCGATTAATGTTTTCAACAGAGTTCCAGCAGAATTTGAAACTAGACCATAATCCGCAAGGTGTTATGTGTTTTTTGGAGAAAGATTTTACTTATTATTCTGATTTATATGTGAAATTATCAACTCACCTCAAAAAAGACGATGTAGGTGGATTTGCGTTTAACCGTTTAAATGATATTGACGGTGTACTTTTGTTAGGTCTATCGGTTTGCAAGATTAATGATGAGAAAGAAGATAAAAAAATTAAGAAGATTGCATTAGAAACTGACAGATTATTTTCTTTAATGCAGCTTCAGAGTGTTTACGAAAGTAACAACTTCCAAGAAGCATTGCATCGAATTGCAGTCAGTATTCGCAATGCGGATAACGATGAAATTATCCGTTCTGCATTTGATAAAGAATTAAAAGATGTATTAAAAGACAAAACAACATCGGATGAACCAATGAACTACTCTTTGTTTAAGTCAACAGGAGATAATTTAAATACTCGTTTTAAACGTTATTTCTTCGCTCGAGTAGAAGGCTTTCTTGCAGAACAATTTGGTGTCGAAATGAGACATACTTATGAAGATCTAGTTACAAAAACAGGGGCGAAGAATGGTTTTCATATCGAACATATACTATCCAGAAATGAAGAAAGTCAAAGATATTTTGAAGATGAAGATACGTTCCTTGTGGAACGGAATAGATTAGGTGGAGTTTTGCTATTAAAAGGAAAAGACAATATTTCCAGTAGTAATGAAATCTATCAACAAAAATTAAAAACTTATTCTGGTACGTTGCTTTGGAATGAGACATTAAGAGAAGATTTTTACAAATCCAATCTTGATGTTGGGCATTTTAAGAAAGAATATAAATTAGACGAATTAAAGGCAATTAATGAGTTTGATGCAAAAGCATTGGAAGAACGCCATGTACTGTTATTTAAAATTGCCAAAATGATTTGGGCTTAAAAATATCTTGTAATATACAAAAGTGTAGTCAATTCCCCGACAATTTTACAAATTTTCAGGAAAATCTGACCGCTTGTATGCCGTCTGAAAACCAAAAATCAGCAGAAAAATTAAAAAACGGAGAATCTATGCCAAACAAAATCCGCCTACACATTTGGGGCGATTACGCCTGCTTTACCCGTCCGGAAATGAAGGTGGAACGGGTGTCTTATGATGTCATCACACCTTCTGCCGCGAGGGGGATTTTGGCGGCGGTGCATTGGAAGCCGGCGATCCGCTGGGTGATTGACCGCATTTATGTGTTAAAGCCGATCCGTTTTGAATCGGTGCGTCGCAATGAGTTGGGCGGCAAGATTTCGGAGAGTAAGGTCAGTGGGGCGATGCGGCGCAAGAGCGTGGAGGGGTTGTACACGTTGATTGACGACGACCGCCAGCAGCGTGCGGCAACGGTGTTGAAAGATGTGGGCTATGTGATTGAAGCCCATGCGGTACTCACGGCCAAAGCAGGCGCGGACGATACGATCACCAAGCATATTGAAATGTTTAAGCGGCGGGCATCAAAAGGGCAGTGTTTTCAGCAGCCGTGCATGGGCGTGCGTGAGTTTCCGGCACATTTTGCTTGGGTGGACAATGACGGTGTTTTCCCCGAAACCAGCCTGTCTGAAAGTGATGCCAACCGCGATTTGGGTTGGATGCTGCACGATATTGATTTTGACCACGGCAATCTGCCGAAATTTTTCCGCGCGGAAATGAAAAACGGGGTAATCGAAGTGCCGCCGTTTTACGCCGAGGAGGTGAAAGCATGATTTTGGCCTCACTGGCGCGTTATTACCGCCGCTTGGCAACGCAAAACGATGATGTTGGCAATCCAAAAGTACCGCCTTACGGCTTTAGCGAGGAAAAAATCGGCTGGATTTTGGTGTTGGATAAAGAAGGCCGTCTACAAGATGCGGTGCCGAATTTCACGGCGGATAAAAAACAGCAGCCGAAACTGATGAGCGTACCGCAATCTTTCAAGCGCCCCGGAACAACGCCTAAACCATTTTTCCTATGGGACAAAACGGCTTATGCCTTGGGTGTGGAAGCCAATAAAGACAAGGTGCAGGCGAAAGCCGAACCTGTGGTGCCGTCTGAAAAAACCTTTGAAGCCTTCCGGCAATATCATTTGGATGTGTTGCAACACGAACAAGATGAAGGTTTGCAGGCAGTCCGCCGCTTTTTGCAACACTGGCAGCCCGCGCAATTTGTCGATTATCCATGTCTGTCTGCAACTTTGGATGCCAATGTGGTGTTTGCTTTGGATAAACCTTCCGCCTTGATTCACAAGCGTGAAGCGGCGCAAACGCTATGGGCGGGCCGTCTGAAAAGCGACGAAGCCGAGCAGGGTTTATGCCTGATCAGCGGCGAAGAAGCGCCGATTGCGCGGCTGCATCCGGCGATTAAGGGCGTGTTCGGCGGGCAGAGTTCGGGCGGTTCGATTATTTCGTTCAATAAAGAATCCTTTGCTTCGTTTGGCAAAGAGCAGGGGGCGAATGCGCCAGTGTCGGAAGTATCCGCCTTTGCCTATACCACCGCACTGAACTATCTGCTGCGCCGCGAAAACGGCCATTGCCTCACCATCGGCGATGCCAGCACGGTGTTTTGGGCAGAAGCCGCCGACAGCGAAACCGCCGCCGCGGCCGAAGATTTCTTTGCCGACATCATGACCCCGCCCGATGACGAGCAGCAAAGCCAAAAAGTATTCGATATTTTAGAGCAAATCGCCAAAGGCCGCCCTTCGCAGGAAATCGCGCCCGATCTGTCGCCCGATACCCGCTTTTATATTTTGGGGTTGGCGCCGAATGCGGCGCGTATTTCCATCCGCTTTTGGTTGGATACCACGTTCGGGCAATTGGCAGTGAACCTAGCGCGGCATTGGCAGGATTTGGCGATGGAACCGCAACCATGGAAAACCGCCCCGTCGGTGTGGCGTTTGCTGCTTCAGACGGCCGTGTTGGGCAAAAGCGAAAATATTTCCCCCGTTTTGGCAGGCGAGATGATGCGTGCTGTAATCGGCGGCACGCTGTATCCGATGAGTCTGCTGGCGCAGTTGATTGCCCGTATCCGCGCCGACGGTGATGCCAACGGTTTGCGTGTTGCCATGATTAAAGCCGTGTTGCAACGGCGTTTCAGAAAAGGTTTTATTCACGAGGAGGTTCCCATGAGTTTGAACACCGAAAGCCGAAATCAGGCTTATTTGCTCGGGCGGCTGTTTGCCGTGCTTGAGCGGATCCAGTATCAGGCGTTGGGTGAATTGAATGCGGGCATTGCCGACCGCTATTACGGCTCCGCATCCGCCGTGCCGTTTTCCGTTTTTCCGCGTCTGTTGTCGGGCGCCAAACACCACTTATCGCGCCTACGTAAAGACAAAGCCGGTATGGCGGTCAATCTCGACAAAGATTTGGGCGAGATTATCGCCATGTTGCCTGAAACTTTCCCGCGCCATTTGAGTATCGACGAACAAGGTCGTTTTGCCATCGGCTATTACCAGCAAAAGCAAAGCTACTTCGCCAAAAAAGACCCCGCAGTTACCCAAACACATGAAGGAGAATAAACATGTTCATCCAAAACCGCTATGAATTCGTTTACTTTTTTGATGTAACCAACGGCAACCCCAACGGCGACCCCGACGCCGGCAATATGCCGCGCTTAGATCCCGAATCCAGCAAGGGCTTGGTTACCGACGTGTGCCTGAAGCGCAAAATCCGCAATTTTGTCGAACTCGCTAATGAAAACCAGCCGGGATATGAAATCTATGTGAAAGACAAAGGCGTGTTGAATCTGCAAAACAAACGCGCCTATGAAGCCTTGGGTATCGAATCCGAAGCCAAAAAATTACCCAAAGACGAAGCCAAAGCCCGCGACATCACCGCATGGATGTGCAAAAATTTCTTCGATATCCGCACCTTCGGCGCCGTGATGACCACTGAAGTCAACAGCGGCCAAGTACGCGGCCCCGTGCAACTGGCGTTTGCCCAATCAATTGACCCAATTATTCCGCTGGAAGTGTCCATCACCCGTATGGCGGTAACCAACGAAAAAGACCTTGAAAAAGAGCGCACCATGGGGCGTAAATACATTGTTCCCTATGCTCTTTACCGTGTTCACGGCTTTATCTCTGCCAATCTTGCCGCCAAAACCGGCTTTTCCGATGATGATTTAACCAAACTCTGGCAAGCCCTGCAACTGATGTTCGAGCACGACCGCTCCGCCGCCCGCGGCGAAATGGCGGCGCGTAAACTCATTGTATTCAAACACGATACCGCACTGGGCAGCTTGCCCGCACACAAACTGTTTGATGCCGTCAAAGTTGAGCGCGTCAACGGTGAAAGCGGCACGCCGGCATCGGGTTTTGCCGACTATCAAATCCGCATCGATTCAGACGGACTGAGCGGCGTGAGCGTGGAAGAATGGCTGTAATGCCCGATTTGCAAAATTTTGTAGTAAACCGACCGCTTACAGGTGCAGGGGAATGGATGTTCCCCACCGTTTCCCTCTCCGCCCTGCAACACTACGCTTTCTGCCCGCGACAATGCGCGTTAATTCACAACGAGCAGGTGTGGGCAGAAAACTATCTCACTGCCCAAGGTCAGGCTTTGCATGAGCGGGTAGATAGTGGTGAACCGGAAACCCGCAAAGGCGTTCGTTTTGAACGCAGCGTGCATGTAGCAGCAGAAAACTTAGGTATTAGCGGCATTATCGATATGGTCGAGCACGACCTACATACAGGTTGCCTGAAACCTGTCGAATACAAACGCGGCAAGCCCAAACCTGAACCCATGGACGAAATCCAGCTTTGCGCCCAAGCGCTGTGTTTGGAAGATATGACTGGGCAAACCGTCGCCGAGGGCGCGCTGTGGTATATGCAAACCCGCCATCGTGTGCCGGTGGTGTTTTCAGACGGCCTTAGAGCGCAAACGCTGGCCGTTATCGCCCAAGTGCGTGAACTCTTGGTAAGCGGGCAAACCCCTCCGCCGGTGTACGGCAAACACTGCAAAGCCTGTTCGTTGGTGGATGTTTGCCAGCCGAAGTTGTTGGAGCGGGATAGGTCAGTGGAGTATGTGGCTGGATTGTTTGGGGAGTGAGGGAGTTTTCCTTTGATGTTTTTTTTCAAAATCAAAAAGGCTATAATTAATTACAGTTTATCCTTTGCGAACAGATTATAGTTTATATGAAGCCAATTTTAAAATACCGTGGTGGAAAATCAAAAGAATTATCCGAAATTTTGCCATTTATTCCTAATTTTACAGGTAGATATATTGAGCCTTTTTTGGGAGGTGGAGCAATGTTCTTTGAACTGGAAAAAGAAGGTTCTATCATTAATGATATTAATGAAAATCTAATTTCTTTTTATAAAAATCTTCAGTTATATCCTCGGCAAGTACGAAAAGAATTAGAGGAACTACAGCATGTTTATGAGAATAATAGAGCTAAGTTTGATAGTTTAAAGAAAATAACACCTGAATTAAGAGTAAATGATGACAATGAAGCTCTCTATTATAGAATAAGAGAAATGTTCAATGGAGATTTATTATTGGAATATAATCCAGCAACTATTTATTATTTTATTAATAAAACATCTTATTCGGGAATGATACGCTACAATGCGCAAGGGAAATTCAATGTGCCTTATGGAAGGTATAAAAATTTTAATACCCGATTAATCACGGACAATCATATCGAGCTATTAAAAAATACAGAAATTTATAATTTAGATTATTATGAAATTTTCAATAAGGCTAATTCTAATGATTTTATATTTTTAGATCCACCATATGACTGTGTTTTTAATGATTATGGAAATATAGAAATGAATGATGGATTTTCGGAAAAAATGCATCGGAAATTGGCAGAAGATTTTAAAAATTTGCATACTCCTGCATTAATGGTTATTGGTAAGACATCATTAACAGAGAAGTTATATGCCTCGCATATCATTCACGAATACGAAAAATCTTATGCTGTAAATATAAGAAATCGATTTAAATCAGAATCTAAACATATTTTAGTGAGAAATTGGAATGGCTTCGCTATCTAAAAGTAAACATCTTTTTGGTTTTACCTCACCGAGGACATTGGAAAAAATTATCCCAGAATTAATCTTATTAAGCAAAAAATTTAGCGGAAAAAAATGGAATACTCAAACGCAGATCGAATTCTTCGATGCTTTGTTTTCATCTGATTTTTATGAAGGGGAGAAGAAACCGTCTGATCCTGCTTTAGCTGCTAGAGATAGGATTACTCGTGCACCTAAAGCATTAGGTTTCATTCAGTTAGAGCCAAGTATTCATTTGACTAAAGCTGGTGAGCAGCTTATATCGAAAAAAAGGTTGGATGAAGTTTTCACTAAACAGTTATTAAAATTCCAATTGCCATCACCTTATCATACTCAATCTAATATTATTGAATTTAATGTTAAACCTTATTTAGAGTTATTGCGTCTTATTGATGAACTAGGTTCTATCTCTAAGTTGGAAATAGCCTTATTTTTCTTGCAACTAACAAGCTTTAATAAATTTGATATTGTTAAAAATAAAATTATTTCTTTCAGAGAGCGTAGGAAAACTAAAGAGACAAGTTGGCGATCTTTTGTTTCGGAAACATTTTCTATGGAAATAAAAGAAGTTTTTCATCATGAGATTATCAATAATCAATTCTATACACGAGAAAGTAGTGATTCTACTTTTGAAAAGTTCATAAAGACAAAAGAAAGTAATATGCGAGATTATGCAGATGCTTTTTTTAGATATATTCGAGCTACCGAATTGGTCACAATTGATTCTAAGACAATGAGGATTAAAATTTCTCCATCTAAGATAAATGATGTGAAATTTATTTTGGAAAATGTTGATAGAAATTCAATTCATTTTGATAGCGTGGAATTATTCCAAAATTATTTATTTGATCCTGATTCATTGTATTTGCTTTCAGATAATAAAGAGCAATTGATCAATAAGATAAAAAACTTATCGGTTAAGCAGACAAATTTGGAAGACAAAGATACAAACGAATTAAAGGAAATGTTATCTTTATTACAAATTGAACAAAAAAATCATCTTGTAAAAGATAATATTATTAAATTAAAGAAACATGAATCGGATGATTTAATCGATATTTATCAGATGTTCGATAAAATTACTGCCAAAGAAGTTCCGGATGCACCTTTATTTCTAGAGTGGAATGTTTGGCGTGCTTTTGCAGCTTTAAATCATACTAAAGAAATTCATGGGAATTTTATTTTTGACTTAGATGGTATGCCGCTTAATACGGCCCCGGGAAACAAACCGGATATTGAAATTAATTATGGAGATTTTTCATGCATTGTTGAAGTAACGATGTCTCGTGGCGAGACACAGTTTAATATGGAAGGTTCATCCGTTGCTAGACATTATGGTGATTTAGTTAAAAAATTACAGCATAATAAAGCATATTGTTTTTTTATTGCACCCAAAATATCAGATTCTACAAAAGCATTCTTTTTCAATTTAAATAGAATGAACACGAAGCGATACGGTGGTAAAACTAAAATTATTCCAATGAATTTAAATGATTTCATCAAATTTATTCAGGTTGGAATTATGAAAAATTTTTCAAGAGTTTCTATTTTAGAGAATTGGTTGAATCAACAATGGTTATACAATCAAGAAGCAGAAGATGAGGATATTTGGTTTAAGCATCTTCAAGCCAGTATTTTACAATGGATTTAGAATATATAAATACTATTTGAAAGCCAAATCACATTTTTCAGGCAGCATCCAAAGTGCGGTTGGTTCAAAGGAGAATTTCAACCATGCGTAAGCTGCAAAACACGCTGTATATCACCACGCAGGGTAGTTATCTGCATAAGGAGCGGGAAACGCTGGTGGTGGAGCAGGAGCGCAAAAAGGTGGCGCAGTTGCCGGTGCATTCCATCGGGCATATTTTCTGTTTCGGTAATGTGCTGGTGTCCCCGTTTTTGATGGGGTTTTGCGGTGAAAATAATGTCAATATGGCGTTTTTTACCGAAAACGGACGTTTTTTGGGGCGGTTGCAGGGGCGGCAGAGTGGTAATGTGTTGCTGCGGAGGGCGCAATATCGGCTGTCGGAGTGCAATCCGGTGCCGATTGCACGGCACATTATTGCGGTGAAAATCCAAGCCAGTAAACGGGTGTTGCAGCGGCGCTTGCGCAATCATGGTGAACAGACTGAGGTGCAAGCAGCAGTGTCGGCGCTGAATTTTAGTTTGCAGCAGTTGAAACGGGCGGAAAGTTTGGAACTAATCCGCGGGATAGAGGGCGATGCGGCGGCGCGTTATTTCGGCGTGTTCGGGCATTTGCTTAAGGAGAAGAGTGGTTTTGCCTTCGATGGACGCAACCGTCGCCCACCGCGTGACGGGGTGAATGCGCTACTGTCGTTTGTGTACAGTATTTTGGGCAAGGATATCAGCGGCGCGCTGCAAGGTGTGGGGTTGGATCCGCAAGTGGGCTTTCTGCACGCCGATCGCCCGGGTCGAGACAGTTTGGCGCAGGATATTTTGGAGGAGTTTCGCGCATGGTGGGCAGATAGATTGGTTTTAAGCCTGATTAACCGCGGACAGATTAAGCCGCAGGATTTTGTGACCGAAGCCGGTGGTGCGGTGAATATCAAACCCGAAGCCCGCAAGCTGCTGTTTCAAACTTTGCAGGCGAAAAAGCAAGAAAAGATTGTGCATCCGTTTTTGCAGGAAGAAGTGGCAATCGGCTTACTACCGCATATTCAGTCCATGTTGCTAGCGCGGCATTTGCGCGGTGATTTGGCTCAATATCCGCCGTTTTTAATGCGGTGAACGTTCATATAATGTAGGGGGAGACAACGTGTTGTGTTAATGCTGATTACTTATGATGTATCGCTCGCTGACGCGGATGGCGCCGCCCGCTTGCGGCGAATTGCCAAACATTGTTTGGATTATGGTGTGCGGGTGCAATATTCGGTATTTGAATGCGATATTACACCCGACCAATGGGTGAAATTGAAAGCCAAGCTTCTCTCTACTTATAACCCCGATACCGACAGTTTGCGGTTTTATCATTTGGGCAGTAAATGGCGTCGAAAAGTCGAACATCATGGTGCAAAGGCTGCAGTGGATATTTTCCAAGATACTTTGATTATTTAAATCGCTAACTATTAGTTCTCATAAAAAAGCCGTTAGGTTAGCGATTTTAAAGAGTTCTTTAACAATCAAAAGATTATTTTCATTTTGTGTTAGAATTTCTTCGGGCGGATCACCGCCTAGGCCTTTATGGATGATGATTAGCGAAGTAAGATTTGTTGAGCCTTAGTAGTTCAGCTTTTCCAGACAGGCTTCAGCCACCTTCGGGTGGCTGTGTGTTGAAACATGTGTGTCGTCTTCGTGATTATCGCCCGCCTTAGTCAGCCACCTTCGGGTGGCTGTGTGTTGAAACATCGGGATAAACTATCGTTATTAGCACAAGTGCTAATCAGCCACCTTCGGGTGGCTGTGTGTTGAAACCGCTTTCAGGGCAACTACGTCGCCCAAGCCTGCAATCAGCCACCTTCGGGTGGCTGTGTGTTGAAACTTCTTGGGTGTATGCCCCTGTTCTGTACTCATTCTCAGGGCTGTGTACCTTGCTCAGAACTGTAAACATTCAGGCCGTCTGAAAATATTTTCAGACGGCCTTTTTTGTTATTTAAATCAGTATATGGCAATTACTATTGCTTTTAGCTATATCAATTACGGATGTCGATAAATGCACTCGAATGAAGTTGTTGTAGCAGATCAGTTGTTGCACGTTGGGCTTTTTGGTCGGAAAGGTATTGGCGTACGGCATTGCGGCGGCGTTCTTCGGGAGTACCTGCGTCACGCACATCTTCCAGTTTGATAACGTGCCAGCCGAATTGGCTGCGTACCGGTTGGCTTACTTGGCCGCGGCGCAGGCGTTGTACGGCGTGCTCAAACTCGGGAACCATCACGCCGTCGGTAAACCAGCCTAAATCGCCGCCGTTAGGCGCACTGCCGTCTTGCGAGTGGGCGCGTGCCAGTGCGGAAAAGTCGCTGCCGCTGCGGGCTTGTGCGGCAATTTTGCGGATCTCTGCTTCGGCGGCGGCATTGGCGGCCTGATTAGTGCCGTCAGCTTTAATCAGAATATGGCGGGCGTGGTATTGGCGTACCGGTTCGCCTTCGGGTAGCGTGATGTTTTGTTCGCGGGCATGGTTGAGAAAGGCATCGATTTCGGCTTCGCTTACCCGTGCGTTCTGCATAATGGCTTGCTGCTGCACTTTTTGGGTAATCAGGCTGTCTGCCACGTTGCGGCGCAGGGCGCTACGGCTGAGGCCGTCGCGTGCGGCCTGGGTATAGAGTTGGTCGACGGTGGTTTTGCGTGCTTGGGCGGTTTGGGCCAGCGCTTCGTCGATTTCAGTTTCTGTTGCGTTGATATTGCGGCGTTTACCTGCTTGTACGATTAAGGATTGGTTAATTAGCTGCCCTAATACTTGGCGGCGGAGCTCTTCTTCGGTGATGCTGTTGCCTTTGGGCATGGCTGTGCGGGCGGTGGCTAGGGCTTGGTTGAGGTCTCGGTAGGTGATGACGCTGTTGTCGACTACGGCGGCGATGCCGTCAACCATTTTGATATCGGCTGCATGAACGGTGCCGAGGGATAGGCCGAGTGCGGCGGCGATAATCAGGGATTTGAATTTCATTTTGTGTTTACCTCGTTGGTTTTGCTGTATCCGGGAATCGCCAGACGCAGTTGTTCGAAGGGATTATTGCCGATATTGCTTAAATCTTTTAATTGAAGGTTGAAGAATACGGCATTTTTGCTGCTGTTGAGGCCGGTTACATAGTGTTGTGCTACGACACTGGCACTCCAGCAGCCGCAATTACTTTTGTACTCCAAGCCGATCAGTTGTTCCAAAGGCTTGTTGACTTTTAAGGCGTAATTGAAGCGGGCAACGGCATATAGGTTTGAACGTAGCGGCCATTGTGCGGCTAAGTCGACTTGTTGCAGTTTGTCGTAGAAATATTGGCCGTCGTCTTGCAGATAGATTTTTTCGTTGCGGCCGTATTTGTAGCGGGCGCTTAATACTTTGCCTGGTTCGGGATTGTAGCGGATGCCTGCAGCAAAGTTGTCGACTTTGTCTTGGTTTTGGTTATAGTGGATATCGGTATCCAGACGTATGCTGTCGGTTAGGTTGCCGTGGGCGAAGGCTACCCAGTCTGAGCGGTTGCGCCGGTAGTTGCTGATACTGCCGTCGAGCAATACGTTGTCATTGGTAATGTAGAATTTTTGACCGACACCCGCTCTGAAAAGCTCTGCTCCGTTTTGGGGATTTAAAATCCGGGTTTGTACGGCCGTGGAAATGCTATTGGCGGCGTTGATACGGTCGTTGCCGGAATAGAGGTTTTCACGGAAAAGTTGTTCGTAATTGAAGCTGTTTTCCGAGCTGTCGAAATTAGGCAGGTCGTTTTGGGCTTTGGTCGGAATGTAGTTGTAGAACACGCGCGGTTCGAGTGTTTGAAGGTAGTTGTTGCCAAAGAGGTTGGCCTTGCGTTCAAACGTCATGCCGGCATCAACATTCATGATTGGTAAAACACGGCTGGTGGTACGTCCGGTTTTGTTTTCGAAGCTGTCCAAATTGTAGTAGGTGGCGTGCAGCCCGACTTTGGGGCGAATGTAGCCCCATTGGTTGTGGAAATCCCATTTTACGCCCGGATAGGCAACAATACGGCTGCCCGCTTGCTTGCTGTCGTGGTCGAAGCGGGTAAATTGTCCGAAAATATTAGCTTGGGCATGATCGAAATTGCGTTGCCAGCGGGTGGAAAGGCGCGGCATGATGGCATACGGTTCGTCTTTATAGCCGTTGGCATTGGCTAATGTTTGGTATTTTTGTACGGTGGCGTAGCTGCTGAGGTTGCCCCCCAAAACTTTAGTGTTGAGGTTTAACCAAGCTTGGCGGTTGAGATTGACGTTATTGGCGATATCGGCACGGCCGTAAAAATCACGGTAATAGTCGTCATCGGAAACTTGATTGTAGCTGATGCCGCCTGAAAGTGCGCTGCCAAACTGCTGTTGGTGGTTCCAGCGGACATGGTAGCGGTTGTTGTATTCGCTCCGTTTGTCGGCGGGCATCCATTTGCCTTCTGCCACGCCTGAGTAAGTAGGTTGCAGGTAGCGGAACTGGCCGCCCAGCTGCACGCCGCGGTTGGATATGATGCCGGGGGTAACCGTCGCATCATAATTCGGCGCGAGGTTGAGGTAATAGGGTGTTTCCAGCTCTACGCCGTCCGAACCGATTTTTAAGGTAGGTACGAGTAGGCCGCTTTTGCGGTTGCCATTGAGCGGGAAATCCGCCCAAGGCGTATAAAGTACGGGAACGCCGCCGAAAACCAAAGAAGCGTGTTTGGCAACCCCGATACCCGATGCGGTATCGGCTTCAATGCTGTTGGCGCGGATATACCAGCTTGCATCGCCGGGTTCGCAGGTGTTGAATTTGGTATTGGTTAATTTGTAACGACCGTTGCCTAATAATTCGGCACTCTCACTAACACTTTGCAGGCGTCGGCCTTCGTGTTCGCTTGACAGGCGGGCATGATCAGCTTTGCCTGTGCCTTCTGCCAAGTTGTATTCGATTTGCCGGCCACTCACTACCGAGCCGTTTTGTTGCAGTGTAAAAGTATCGCCGGCCCGAATGATTTCACGTTGCTGGTCGTACTCTACCCACGGGGCATTTAAGATTTGGTTGTTGCGCTCGATAATCACATCGCCTTGCGCCCGAACGGATACCTGCGTTTGACCTTGTACTTCATCGGCGGTGATACGGGTATAGTCGGCCGCCAGGGGCTCTGCACCACTGGTTTTGACCGCAGGTTCCGCAGCGGCGGCAGCTGTTGAGGCGGCTTTTTCGGGCGTACAGCTCAAGCAAGTGTTGCCCAGTGACAGTTCCTCTGTATTTTGGCCGTACGCAGTTGCAGAAAAGGCCACGCCTAAAGCCAGTACCAAAGGTTTTAATGAAAATAAACGAGCCAAAGTATCACCTTAAATCGGTTTTGCCAGTTAAAATAGCATTTATTTTAACCTGAAAACCATCATGCAACGACAAACCGAATTAAAAAAATGGCTGGAAAGCATTTTCCCGGCGCAACCGTTCGAATTAAGCTTTGCCGCCGCCGATGCCGACTTCCGCCGCTATTTCCGCGCTGTTTTTTCAGACGGCCGCAGCATTATCTGTATGGATGCTCCGCCCGATAAAATGAGCGTTGCCCCTTATTTAAAAGTACAAAAATTGTTCGACATGGTAAATGTGCCGCAAGTTCTGGCGGTGGATGAAGAGCAAGGCTTTATGGCGCTCAATGATTTGGGCAATACGACTTTTCTTGCCGCTATGCAACACGACAGCCGGGAAATCGCCCACAAGGCTTTGTTGTTGGAAGCGATCGAAGAATTGGTGGTTTTGCAAAAAGCCAGCCGGCCGGGTGTGTTGCCTGAATATGATCGGGAAGTCATGTTGCGTGAAATCAATCTCTTTCCCGAATGGTTTGTTGCCAAAGAGCTGGGTAAGCCGTTGAATTTCAAACAACGCCAATTATGGCAGCAGGTGGAGAATACCTTATTGCCGCCTTTGTTGGCCCAACCTCAGGTTTACGTACACCGCGACTATATCGTCCGTAATCTGATGCTGACCAACGGACGCCCCGGTGTGCTTGATTTCCAAGATGCGCTTTACGGCCCGATTACTTACGACCTCGTGTCTCTTTTACGGGATGCCTTCATTGAGTGGGAAGAAGAGTTTGTGCTGGATTTGGTTATCCGATATTGGGAAAAAGCCCGTGCTGCCGGCTTGCCGGTTCCTGCTGATTTTGACGAGTTTTACCGTTGGTTCGAATGGATGGGCGTGCAACGCCATCTGAAAGTAGCCGGTATTTTTGCCCGTTTGTATTACCGTGACGGCAAAGAAAAATACCGTCCTGAAATTCCGCGTTTCCTTAACTACCTGCGCCGCACTTCGCGCCGTTACAATGATTTGGCACCGCTGTATGCGTTGTTGGTTGAGTTGGTGGGGGATGACGAATTGGAAACGGGGTATACGTTTTAGTATTAAATGAAGGTTTAATCTGATTCCGAGCCCTTTTTTTGATTTCAAGGCCGTCTGAATTTTCAGACGGCCTTGAAACTTTATTTAAATAACTCAATAGCTTCTGATACGGAAGGCACGTTGTATCGATATACGAATCAGCGTACAATTCAGGCTATTTTTCGGAGCGCGGTGCTGAAAGGTATTTTTACCGCTATCCTCAACACATGCAGGTTAATGATATAAAAATGATGATTTACCCCAAACAATACGATGTAATCGTAGTCGGCGGCGGGCACGCCGGTACCGAAGCGGCACTTGCCGCCGCCCGTATGGGTGCGCAAACGCTGCTGCTCACACACAATATCGAAACTCTGGGTCAAATGTCGTGCAATCCGTCTATCGGCGGTATCGGTAAAGGACATTTGGTACGCGAATTGGATGCTTTGGGCGGAGCGATGGCGTTGGCTACCGATATGAGCGGTATTCAGTTTCGCCGTCTCAATGCCAGTAAAGGAGCTGCCGTGCGCGCCACCCGTGCGCAGGCCGACCGTATACTTTACAAGGCGGCTATCCGCCACATGCTTGAAAATCAAGAAAATCTCGAATTGTTCCAACAGCAGGTAGACGATATTACCCTCGAAGGCGACCGTATCAGCGGTGTTGTTACCGCTATGGGTGTCGAATTCAAAGCCCGCGCCGTTGTGTTGACCGCGGGTACTTTCTTAGCCGGGAAAATCCACATCGGTTTGGAAAACTATGCCGGAGGGCGTGCGGGTGACCCTGCCGCGGTAGGTTTGTCGGGCCGTCTGAAAGAATTGAAGCTGCCGCAAAGCCGTTTGAAAACCGGTACGCCGCCGCGTATCGACGGGCGTACCATTGATTTTTCCCAACTGACCGAGCAGCCCGGCGATACGCCCGTACCTGTTTTTTCCGTTCGCGGCAATGCCGCCATGCACCCGCAGCAAGTATCCTGCTGGATTACCCACACCAACGCGCAGACACACGATATCATCCGTTCCGGCTTCGACCGCAGCCCTATGTTCACCGGCAAAATCGAAGGGGTCGGCCCGCGTTATTGCCCTTCTATCGAAGATAAAATCAACCGGTTCGCAGATAAGGAAAGCCACCAGATTTTCCTTGAGCCGGAGGGATTGAGCACCCACGAATATTATCCCAACGGTATTTCGACCAGTTTGCCTTTCGATATCCAGCTTGCGCTGGTGCGCTCCATGAAAGGCTTGGAAAACGCCCATATCCTACGCCCCGGTTATGCCATCGAGTACGACTATTTCGATCCGCGCAACCTTAAGGCCAGCTTGGAAACCAAAACCATTGAGGGACTTTTCTTCGCCGGACAAATCAACGGTACTACGGGTTACGAAGAAGCTGCCGCACAGGGGTTGCTGGCCGGAGCCAATGCCGTGCAGTTTGTGCGCGGGCAGGAGCCGCTGATTTTGCGCCGCGAACAAGCTTACCTTGGCGTATTGGTGGACGATCTGATTACCAAAGGTGTAAACGAACCTTACCGTATGTTTACCAGCCGTGCAGAGTATCGTTTGCAGTTGCGCGAAGACAATGCCGATATGCGCCTAACCGAAGACGGTTATAAAATCGGTCTGGTTACTCCCACCCAATGGCAGGCTTTCGAACAAAAACGAGAGCAAATCGAGCGTGAAATCCAGCGTTTGAAAACCAGTTGGTATACACCGGCCAAACTGCCCGAAAGCGAGCAGCAGCGTGTGTTCGGCCAAAAGCTGTCGCGCGAGGCTAATTTGCACGATTTATTGCGTCGTCCGAACATCAGCTATACCGAATTGATGACTTTGCAAGGGGCCGCTCCCGAGCAAGAGTTGCCGGCAGAGGTTGCCGAGCAGGTGGAAATCCAAGTGAAATATCAAGGTTATATTGATCGTCAAAATGAAGAAATCGATAGCAGAAAAGACCTTGAAACCCTCAAGCTGCCGGCCGATATCGATTATGGTAAAGTGCAGGGACTTTCCGCCGAAGTACAGCAAAAACTCAACCTTCACCGTCCTGAAACCATCGGGCAGGCGGGGCGTATTTCCGGTATTACGCCGGCGGCCATCGCTTTGTTGATGGTGCATTTGAAGCGCGGTTTTAAAGATGCCAAATAAAAAAATCGGCAGATAAATATTATCATTGCCGTATTCAAAATAAGGCCGTCTGAATATTATTTTCAGACGGCCTTTACATTTAACCTGAAGACGATATAGGTAGGTTTTAACGGTTTAAACAGGCAAGCTCGTTTTCAAGCTGTTGTTCGTATGTTTCGCGGCGACGCACCAAAACAGCTTCTTGGCCGTTTACCAGTACTTCGGCGGCACGGTTGCGCGAGTTGTAGTTGCTGGCCATGCTTGAGGCATAAGCACCTGCACTACGAATGGCCAAAACATCACCGGGATTGCAGGCAAGCGTGCGCTCTTTCGCAATAAAGTCGCCCGTTTCGCAAATGGGGCCGACCACATCGGCAACGATCGGGGCGGTATTATCTGATGCAACGACTTCGATATGGTGATAGGCATTGTAGAGTGCGGGACGCATCAAATCGTTCATTGCCGCATCGACAATAATGAAATTTTTCTCTTCGCCGTGCTTGATAAATTCTACGCGGGTAAGCAGCGTACCGGCATTTCCGACCAAGCTGCGGCCGGGTTCCAATACCAGCTTTTGCGGCCTGCCTGCCCATAATTTGGCAACTGCATCGGCATATGCGTTCAGGTCGGGTGTTTTTTCATCAAGATAGGTAATACCGACACCGCCGCCCAAATCGATATGTTCCAGCTCGATGCCTTCTGCCGCCAATTTATCTACCAGCAGCATAATGCGCTCGCAGGCTTCTACCAAAGGGCTTAAATCCGTCAGCTGGGAACCGATGTGGCAGTCGATTCCGACAATTTTCAGGTGGCTTAACGAAGCGGCATGGCGGTAGGCTGCCAGGGCGTCGGCATAGGCAATGCCGAATTTGTTCGCTTTCAGGCCGGTAGAAATATAGGGATGGGTTTTTGCATCTACATCGGGGTTGATACGCAGGGAGATCGGAGCGGTTTTACCCAAGCGGGACGCCACCGTATTGATGCGGTCAAGTTCGGGCAGCGATTCCACGTTAAAGCATAAAATACCTTCGTTCAGGGCAAACTCGATTTCGGCTTCGCTTTTGCCTACCCCTGAAAAAATAGTTTTCCCGGCACTACCGCCGGCAGCCAGCACTCTTGCTAGTTCACCACCGGAAACAATATCAAAACCGCTGCCCATTGCTGCCAAATGTTTCAGAATACTCAGATTGCCGTTAGCCTTTACCGCATAGCACACCAGTGGTTTTAATTTTGAAAATGCGCTGGCGTAGCTTTGATAAGCGGTATCCAAGGCTGCTTGGCTGTAAACATAGAGTGGGGTGCCGAAGGTGTCGGCCAATTCGGCAAGAGAGCGTTGTTCGCAGGAAAGTACTTCAGACATTATGGTTTATTCCGGTTGGGTGGTGGGCTCTTTAGCTTGAAACTGAAGGCCGGTTTGTACGACGCCAAAACGTGCTTTATCGTCTTCTTTAGGCAGATACAAATCACCTTTGTAGCCACAGCCGCTCAACAGCAGCGCGGCAGCCAAGATTGGGGTAAGGGTTTTCATCATCTTTTCTTTCAGACGGCCGGGGTTTGCCCGGGCGCGCGTAATATGGCAAGATTGAGTATCTTAAACAAAAATGCAGCGATACACAAAGCCATGATGACCGAAAGTGAATTTTTACAGCATTCCGATGCGTTGTTTAACCACATTGAAGACGAAATCGATGCCGGCGGCTGGGCGTTCGACTGCCAATTGTCGGGTAATGTGCTGACGATAGAAGCCGAAGACGGTACCCAAATCATTATCAACCGCCACACGCCCAACCAAGAGTTATGGATTGCAGCCAAAAGCGGCGGCTATCATTTTTCAAACCAAAACGGCCAATGGCTGGCTATGCGAGACGGTAGCGAATTTTTTGCCGTATTGAATCAGGTTTTGAGTACGGCTTGCGGCGAGGCGGTAGAAATTGCCGCTATGTAGCTGCTGCCGTTTGCCGTTGTTTTCAGACGGCCTCGAAACGCTTTAATTTTGAAAACCAAAACCGCTGTTTCACTTAATCGGAAACAGCGGTTTTGGTTTTTAGTGTCAGAACAAATATTGATGGTACGGCAAAATCAGTCGCTCTGATGACAGCGGCGGTAATAATCGATCAGACCGTTAGTAGAACTGTCATGTTTGCCGCACGGCTCGCCTGACAATTCCGGCTCAATCGCTTTGGCTAAGACTTTGCCGTACTCCACGCCCCATTGGTCAAATGAGTTGATGCCCCATATAACGCCCTGCACAAAGACCTTATGTTCGTAAAGGGCAATCAGCATACCGAGGGTGTAAGGGTTCAAATCGTCAACCAGAATCATGTTGCTCGGGCGGTTGCCGGGAAACACTTTTTGCGGTGCCAACATTTCGCGTTCGGCAGCCGGTAATGAGGCCAATTCAAGCAGGGCTTCGTCTAAGGTTTTACCGCGCATCAGGGCTTCGGCTTGGGCAAAGGCATTGGCAACGGTAAAACGGTGCTGTCTGCCGATACGGTAAGGGCTGCTCATCGGAACGATAAAGTCGGCCGGTACCAAGCGCGTGCCTTGGTGCAATAGTTGGAAATAGGCATGTTGGCAGTTGACGCCTTCTTCGCCGAAAATCAGCGGGCCGGTATCGCAGTCTACGGGTTCGCCGTTAATTTTGCGGCTTTTGCCGTTGCTTTCCATATCCAGTTGTTGCAGGTAGGCGGGAAAGCGGCGCAAATTATGGCTATAAGGGACAACGGTATGTCCGCCGGCATGATAAAAATTGTTGTACCAAACACCCAGCATAGCCATTATTACAGGCATATTACGGCGGTAAGGGGTGTTGAAGAAGTGTTCGTCCATAGCATGTCCTCCGCTTAAGAAACTGCGGAATGCTTCGCTACCGATAGCGACCATCAAAGGCAAGCCGATGGCCGACCATACCGAATAACGCCCGCCTACCCAGTCGAACATGGCAAACACTTTGTCTGCCTCAATGCCGAATTGGTGTGCGGCGGCCACTTCGCTCGAAATGGCGACGAAATGGCGGGCGACATCTGCTTCGGAGTGTCCTTGGGTACGGAACCAGTCGCGTGCGGCATGAGCGTTCAATAGGGTTTCGGGTGTGCCGAATGATTTGCTGGCGATACAAAAAACAGTGGTTTCCGCATTCAGACGGCCTAAAACTTGGGCAATGTTGGCATCATCCGAATTGGAAACAAAATGTACCCGGATATTGCGGCAGTAGGGGTGCAGTGCCTGAACCGCAACTTGCGGCCCTAAATCGGAGCCGCCGATGCCGATGTGGACAAAATCTGTAATGCGCTTGCCGGTCGCGCCGGTAAAGCGGCCATCCAGTAAGCTGTCGGCGAATGCCAATGCCCGCTCTAGCTCGCGATGCAGCAGGGGGACGACGTTTTCTCCGTCCACATACACCGGTGCGGCGTCGGTGGGCAGCCGCAAAGCGGTATGTAATACGGCACGGTTTTCGCTAACATTAATTTTTTCGCCGCTACGCATGGTTCGGGTTTTTTCGGGCAGGCCGGCTTCTGCGGCTAAGCGGCACAATAAATCAATTGTTTCGCCGTCTATCCGGTTCTTGCTGAAATCCAGCATCATGCCCGGCAGTGCGATGTGCATGTCGGCAAAACGTTGCGGTTCGCTTTCAAATTGCTGGCGCATATGCATGGCGGCTGTCTGTTGCCATTTTTCCTGCAGTAATTGCCATGCCGAAGTGGCGGTAATATCCATTCAGTCGCTCCGAAATCCTTGAATAATTGTCCGGCTTTAAATTTAAAGTTGTTATGAAGATTGGGCCGGCCAAACTATTTTAGATTTATGTCATATGGGTTTAATTTTTTTGTGAACTTACTTGATAGGCCGTCTGAAATTTTTCAGACGGCCTTGCTTAAATACTTAGTCGGGCAGGCGGAGGAAATGTTCGCGGTAGTAACGCATTTCTTCGATACTCTCGAGAATATCGTCCAAAGCTTGATGTGCCCCGCGCTTCACTACGTTTTTGGCCAGCGCCGGATGCCAGCGGCGGGCGAGCTCTTTAAGGGTGGAAACGTCTAGATTGCGGTAATGGAAATAAGCCTCCAAGCGCGGCATATGGCGCACCATAAAACGGCGGTCTTGATGAATGGTATTGCCGCACATCGGGCTGGCTTTCTCAGGAATCCGCCGGGCCATGAAGTCCAGTAATTCTTGTTCTACTTGGGCTTCAGTGTAAGCGGACCGGCGGACACGTTCGGTTAGGCCGGTGCGGCCGTGGGTAGCGGTATTCCATTCGTCCATAGCGTTTAAAACGTCATCGCTTTGGTGGATAGCATACACTTCCGATTGTGCCAAAACATTTAAATCCTGATCGGTAATAATCATTGCCACTTCGATGATTTTGTCGCGATCAGGATCTAAGCCCGTCATTTCCATATCGAGCCAGCAAAGGTTGTTTGCATTTTGAGTCATGAAAATAGCCTGAGTCGTAAAAGTCATATTATATAGTGTGACATGACATTCCATACAGCATTAATGCCGGAGCAAAGTAAAAATGCTTTTCCGATTATGCTTTTAATAAAATATCCATACAAAATAAATAAAATTTAATTTTTTAAATTTAAAAAAAATGAAATAAAAATCCAATTTTAAAAAATAATATGAAATATACGCAATTAAATTTCTCGATCAATCAAAACGAGCTTGTCAATAGCCATAAAAGGGGTTAAGCTGAACCTCATTTGATACGATTTTAAAGAAAAATCCTATGAGCATTCCGCATAAAACCGATGATATAAAAATCAAAGAAGTAAAAGAATTGTTGCCGCCGATCGCCCATCTGTATGAATTGCCGATCAGCAATGAGGCTTCTGAACTGGTATACCGCACCCGTCAGGAAATCGCCCGTTTGGTACACGGTGGGGACAACCGTCTTTTGGTGATTATCGGCCCTTGTTCCATCCATGATCCCAAAGCTGCGCTTGAATATGCCGGTAGGCTGTTGCCCTTGCGCAAAAAATATGAAAAAGAATTACTGATTGTGATGCGTGTGTACTTTGAAAAACCGCGTACCACCGTAGGTTGGAAAGGGTTGATCAACGACCCTCATCTAGATGGCAGTTTCGACATCAATTTCGGCCTGCGCCAAGCACGCCAGCTGCTGCTGACACTTAACAATATGGGTATGCCGGCTTCTACCGAGTTTCTCGATATGATTACGCCGCAATATTATGCCGACTTGATTTCGTGGGGTGCTATCGGCGCGCGTACAACCGAAAGCCAGGTACACCGTGAATTAGCCAGCGGCCTGTCTTGTCCTGTCGGCTTTAAAAACGGCACCGACGGTAATTTGAAAATTGCCATTGACGCCATCGGCGCCGCATCCCATTCACATCATTTTCTGTCGGTAACCAAATCCGGCCATTCCGCTATTGTTCATACGGCCGGTAATCCCGACTGCCATGTTATTCTGCGAGGTGGTAAAGAACCGAATTACAGTAGCGAGCACGTTAAGGCTTCTGCCGAGCAGCTGTCCAAGGCAGGTGTGACGCCCAAACTGATGGTGGATTTCAGCCATGCCAACAGCCGTAAAGACTACAAACGTCAAATGGAAGTGGCCGAAGATGTAGCCGGGCAGTTGCGTAACGGTGAAGACAATATCATGGGCGTGATGGTCGAAAGCCATTTGGTAGAAGGGCGGCAAGATAAGCCTGAAACTTATGGACAGAGTATTACGGATGCTTGTATCGGTTGGGAGAGCACCGAAGCTTTGTTGGCGCTGCTGGCAGATGCCAACCGCCACCGTGTCGGCTAATGTGCCGCTGCTTTTCAAAAGCCGTCTGAAAAGTTCAGACGGCTTGTTTAAACGCATCAATCATATCTTCGGGACATCATTTGATGTGAAGAATGGTAAGCTGTTGCAGTTGATCGGATAACGGCGGTATCTTTTCCGTGTAATGAACCATAGTATTTGATGCTTGCTAATCGAAAGGCCGTCTGAAATATTTCAGACGGCCTTTTTGTTATTTTAGTATCCGAAAACAGATTATTCCGGGCGCATTTGCGGGAATAAAATCACATCACGGATACTCTGCGCATCGGTCAGCAGCATGACCAAACGGTCAAGACCGATACCCGAACCGCCGGTGGGGGGTAAGCCGTATTCCATTGCGCGGATATAGTCGGCATCGTAGTGCATGGCTTCGTCGTCGCCCGCATCTTTTTGCGCCACTTGCGCTTTGAAACGCGCGGCTTGGTCTTCGGGGTCGTTCAACTCCGAATAGCCGTTTGCCAACTCGCGTCCTACGACAAACAGCTCAAAGCGGTCGGTCAGGCCGGGTTTCGTATCGGATGCGCGTGCCAGCGGCGATACTTCTACCGGGTAGTCGACGATAAAGGTGGGATTCCACAATTTGCTTTCGGCGCAACCTTCAAACAAAGCCAATTGCAGGCTGCCGATGCCGGGAGAGGACGGCAGGCTTTCGCCGTGTTTGACAATTTCCTGTTTCAACCATGCTTCGTCAAACAATTGCTCGTCGGTATAGTGCGGGTTGTATTTTTTGATGGCTTCTAAAATCGTCAGGCGCTCGAACGGGCTTTCCAAATCCACTTCTTTACCGTTGTAGGTAATTTTGGCTGTGCCGCATACGGTTTTTGCGGCATTTCGGATTACGCCTTCGGTCATCTCCATCATGCGCTCATAGGTACAGAACGCTTCGTAGAATTCCATCATGGTGAATTCGGGGTTGTGGCGCGTACTCATGCCTTCGTTGCGGAAGCTGCGGTTGATTTCGAACACACGTTCCAAACCGCCGACTACCAACCGTTTCAAATACAGCTCGGGTGCGATGCGCAAATACAGCGGCATATCCAGCGTGTTGTGATGGGTGACGAAAGGTTTGGCAGTCGCACCGCCCGGAATCGGGTGCATCATAGGCGTTTCCACTTCGAGGTAACGCTCGTTGACCATATAGTTACGCACGGCTTGGATGATCTGGCTGCGCTTGATAAAGGTATCGCGCGCATCCTGATTGGTAATCAAATCGACATAACGCTGGCGGTACTTCATCTCCTGATCGGCCAAACCTTTGTGTTTGTCCGGCAGCGGGCGCAGTGATTTTGATAGCAATTGCAGTTTGTTTACGCGTACGGTCAGTTCGCCGTGGTTGGTTTTGAACAACGTGCCTTCTGCGCCGAGAATATCACCCATATCCCAATGTTTAAAGGCTTCGTGTACTTCCTCGCCCACACCTTGGTTGTTGATATACAGCTGGATTTGACCGCTCACGTCTTGCAAGGTGGCAAAGCTGGCCTTGCCCATGGCACGTTTGAGCATCATACGGCCGGCTACTTTGACCGGAATTTCCTGAGGGTCAAGCTCGGCTTTTTCCAGCGCGCCGTATTGGTTGTGCAGGTCGCCGGCAAACGCATCACGTTTGAACTGGTTGGGGAAAGCAATGCCTTGGCGGCGGATTTCATTCAATTTTTCACGGCGCAACGCGATAATTTGATTTTCATCGAGTTGCGGTTCGGTTTGATGGTTGTTGTGTTCGCTCATGATCTCTTCCAAAAAGTTCAGGCCGCGAAATGCTGCAGCCTGATTTGATTCGATATTTTGGTGCGTATTTTACGCGTATTCGCAGTTTTTTTCTATGTATTTCAAGAAACACAGGCCCTGTGTGCGCTCAGCCGCATTACCTGCCCGGCAAAATACTAGTATGTCATAATTACCAAGCTGACGAAGTGCCGTAGAATCCGCTATAATTCCAAGCCTTAACCCTCTTTATTTTCAAGGATACCCTGATGAAATTACTCGTTATCGGCAGCGGCGGCCGCGAACATGCGCTGGCCTGGAAACTGGCCCAATCACCGGAAGTGGAAACCGTTTATGTTGCGCCCGGCAATGCCGGTACGGCTAGTGAACCAAAGTTGGAAAACGTTGCCTTATCAGGCCACGACGAGTTGATCGATTTTTGTAATCAGGAAAATATCGCCTTTACTGTAGTCGGCCCCGAAGCGCCTCTGGCTGCGGGCATCGTGGATGATTTCCGTGCGGCGGGCAAACGCATTTTCGGCCCTACGCGTTATGCCGCCCAGTTGGAGAGCTCGAAAGATTTCGCCAAGGCGTTTATGGCGAAATACGATATTCCCACCGCTGCTTATCAAACCTTCAGTGACGCCGCTGCCGCGCATGCCTATCTGGATAAAAAAGGCGCACCGATTGTGATTAAGGCAGACGGTTTGGCGGCAGGTAAAGGAGTGATTGTGGCTGCTACATTGGAAGAAGCCCACGCCGCGGTAGATGATATGCTGTTGGGCAATAAAATGGGTGACGCGGGCGCACGCGTGGTGATTGAAGACTTTTTGCAAGGCGAAGAAGCCAGCTTCATCGTGATGGTGGACGGTGAGAATGTTTTGCCGATGGCGACCAGTCAAGACCACAAACGCTTGCTCGATAACGACTGCGGTCCGAACACGGGCGGCATGGGCGCATACAGCCCCGCCCCTGTAGTAACCCCCGCCGTTTACGAACGCGTGATGAATGAAATCATTCTGCCTACGGTAGCCGGTATGAAGGCCGAAGGGCATCCTTTTACCGGATTTTTGTATGCCGGTTTGATGATTGATACTTCGGGTGCACCCTATACCATCGAATTTAACTGCCGCTTCGGCGACCCCGAAACCCAGCCGATTATGGGCCGTCTCGACAGCGATTTGGCAGAATTGGTATCCGCCGCTATTGATGGCCGTTTGGATACTGTATCAGCGAAATGGAATCCGCAAACGGCCGTAGGCGTGGTGCTTGCTGCTGCAAATTATCCTGAAACCCCGCGCCGTGGTGATGTGATTACCGGTTTGGAAGAGGCAGCGCAAGCGGGGAAGGTATTTCATGCGGGAACTGCGGCGGACGCCGAGGGTAAGATATATACCAACGGCGGACGTGTATTGTGTGTCGTCGGTTTGGGAGACGATGTTGCCGCTGCCAAAAGCAAGGCCTATCAAGCTTTGTCGCATATCCGTTTCGAAGGCATGCAGTACCGTACCGATATCGCCGATAAGGCCGTTAACCGTGGCTAAACAGTTTGTTTGATATCCATGCAAATCATTTGATGCCGTCTGAAAACCAGTTTTCAGACGGCATCAAATCCTATCAGGGCCAGTTAAATCAGCATACTGGCGGCTATATGGGAAAGGCCGTCTGAAAGTATTCGGGCGGTCTGAAAAATACTTTAATTAAGCAAAAATTTTGCCGGACGGCGGCATATTGCCCAGATCGGATCCTTCATGAATATACCTACGCGCATTCAAGTACCCAAAAGTTTGCGGCATCATTTGCAGCGCGGCGGCTTGGTTGCCTATCCTACCGAATCTTGTTATGGCATCGGCTGCCTGCCGGCCCACCAGCCTGCCTTGCGCCGTTTGATACGGCTGAAAAAAAGGCCGCAGCATAAAGGCATGATTGTCATCGGTGCCTATAAGGACCAACTTCGCCCGTTGCTGCAACCGCTTCCGGCTGCTACCGAAAATATGCTGGCGGAAAACTGGCCTGCCGCCAAAACCTTTTTATTACCCGTTCGCCGTCACTTACCGCCGTTGTTGCGAGGCAAAGGGCGAACCAAACTCGCCGTGCGCGTACCCGACCATGCGGGCTCGCGTTCGCTATGCAGCCGATTACAAACTGCTTTGGTATCTACCTCGTGCAACCGTGCCGGCAAACGTGCCTGCAAAAGCCGACGCGAAGTGTGGCGGCAATTCGGGCGTGACGTATGGATTATCGGCGGGCAAGTCGGCCGTTATCGGCAGCCCAGTCAAATTATCGACGGTGAAACCGGTCGGCGTTTGCGTTGATGTCCAAGCGCGTATTTGCAATAATTTGCGGCAGGAATTCAAGGTTATAAAAATGCCGTCTGAAATTTTTCAGACGGCATTATCATTGTTTCGAAAAAATCATAACGGCTTTTCGCTACTGCCGCAGATTAATAATGCGGCGGTATTTCGGCTTGCGGATTAAAATTTCCGTCACTGTCCTGCCCTTTGTCTTGTTGCAAACGTTGATAGAGCAAGCGCAGTTGGGCCTGCTGCAAATCAAGTGTTTGATGGAGCTTGGCTACGGTATCGTTCAAACTGCCCAGCAAGTCTTCTTGAAGGGCGGTTTGAATTTCAAGCTCGGTAATTCTGGCTTCCAGTTCTTCCATTTACAGCACCATGGCGGCAATCCAACCCGATACCATCAGGGGCAGGTTGTAATGTAAGAAAGTCGGAATCACCGTATCGCGCATATGGTCGTGCTGGCCGTCGGCATTCAAACCTGCTGTCGGGCCTAAGGTAGAATCGGATGCGGGCGAACCGGCATCACCTAATGCGCCGGCCGTACCGATAATGGCCAAGGTAGCAGCGGGAGAAAAGCCCATGCTGATACAGAGCGGTACGTAAATCGCTGCGATAATCGGCAAAGTAGAAAAAGAGCTGCCGATACCCATAGTCACCAACAAGCCGACCAACAGCATCACAAATGCCGCCATACCTTTACTGTTACCGAAAATTTCGGCGGAAGTAGTTACCAGAGGTTCTACGTCTCCGGTTGCTTTCATAACCTCGGCAAAGCCTTGGGCAGCGATCATGATAAAGCCGATCATGGCCATCATTTTCACACCATTGTTAAAAACGTCATCCGCTTCACGCCAGCGCACGACACCCAAAGCCATAAATACGGCAAAACCGACCATTGCGCCGAGCAGCAATGAGTCTGCCCAAAGCTGAACCACAAACGAAACCACAACCGCCATTAAGGCAACCAGGCTTCGATAAGGTGAAATAGCGGGCATTTTCATACCACTTTGGTTGTTAACATCAATATTGCGGTATATGCGCGGCTTGCGGTAGCTGAAGAAAACTGCGATCAGCAAACCCGCCACCATGCCTAAAGCCGGAATTGTCATGGCACTAAAGATATTGACACCACTGACATCAAGGCCGGCTTTATTAATATTGCCGACTAGGATTTGCTTCAAGAAAATTTCACCGAAACCATAGGGCAGCCACATGTAAGTAGTTACCAAGCCGAAAGTAATCAAGCAGGAAAGCAGCCTGCGGTCGATTTGGAAGCGGTTAAACAACAATAATAACGGCGGAACCAGCAAAGGAATAAAAGCGATATGAATGGGAATCAGGTTTTGGCTCATCACGCTCATCGCCAGTAAGGCAATCAGCAGACCCCATTTGATCCAATTGACGCTGCCGGGTACTTTATCTTGTATCTGGTTATTGTCCAAGCGCTTGATAACACTGTTGGCTAAAGCCTGGGGCAGGCCCGAATGGGCGATTGCCACGGCAAAGGCACCCAGCATGGCATAAGAAAGTGCGATTTGCGCACCGTTGGCCAAACCGGTTTGGAAGACTTCCATAGTTTTTGCCAGGCCGAGCCCGCTAATCAGGCCACCTGCCAGTGCCCCCAGTATCAGACTGAGTACGACATGTACGCGGGCCAGCGACAATACCAGCATCACTGCGACCGCAATTACCACTGCATTCATTTTTTACTCCTACCGCCGCAAGCCGCATGAAAAGCATCGGCGCGGCTGGTTTTCCGTTTGATTGTTAACAAAAAAGCTATGATAACCTAACATGATTTTACAAGCTAGTTTCATTTGTCACCGAATTGTGCGAAGCTGTTTTTTTATTTCTATGGAAATAAGCTTTAGACTGCCTTTGATACGGGGCTTCGTTTTAAGTGTTGAGCAATGTATATTGAGGCGATGCTGTTTGGGCAAGATAGATGCTGAGACTCTTTCCTGTTAAGTATGGGCGGACTCAAAAGATTCTTTGGACGGTTAAGGTATATCAATGGTGTGTAAATCGGGTTATTTAAAGAATGTGCATTTAAATCGCCTGATTTCAGTCGGTTTCGGTTTTTTGCCAAATCATATCGGCCAATGTTTGAACGGATTCAACTGCACCATCTGCTAACCAAGAGGCAATATGGCTAGCTGTTTTGGGAAAGGCCATGCGTGGGGGAGCGGGTGAATCTAGCCAGAGCGCGAGAATGTCGGCATCAAAATCGTGCATTATGGTAGCCCGCTGCATTTGCTGAAGAATGATTGCGTTGGATTGTTGTTCTATCTGCCCCGGTAACGGGCGGGTAAGGATTTTCTTACCCAAGGTCATGGCTTCGCTGCATAAGCCGAAACCGGTGTTGCTGATTACGCCGCTGCAATTGGCTAAATCGTGCTGAAAAGCCGGGCGCGAAAGAGGCAGGATTTCGATGCGGTTTTGTTTAGAGGGGTTGGAAACAGGTGCATAAATACGGAAACGATAATGGTTGTAAGGAGCGAGCCAATTACAAATCAGATTAAGGTTGTCGAATGGCAGGTATACCAAAATAAAGTTATCGTCTGTCGCCGGTGTATGAATATCGGTTTGAATCAGTGGCGGTAAAATTGGGCAACCGAACTGAAGCCAATGGATACCGAGGTATTTTTGAGCGGGTGCGAATGCGGTAATGCCGTGCCGCAGCAAAAAGTGGTTGGAAGTGCCGGGCAGGGGGTAGCGTAGGGCATATTGATGGGCAAGCCCTACCGAAGGAACTCCTTGTTTTGTGGCCGCCCACGCGCTCACAGGTTCAAAATCGGTGACCACCAAATCATAATGTTTCAGATTCAGCCGGTTAACATCGTGCCAAAATTCCCGAAGCTTTAAGTCGGTTAAAGTACGCGGCCAAGCAATACGGCCTTGTTCCAGATGAAAAGTGAAGCCGCGGCGGGTACGGTATTTGCCGAAACATTCCATATCGAAATATTTCCCTGCATCGCGCCCGCTAAAGAGAAAGTCAACCGTGATGCCTGCCGTCTGCAAGGCTGGCAGCATGGTTCGGGCGCGGGTAATGTGGCCGTTGCCGGTAGCTTGTACACCATAAAGAATCCGCATAATTATCCAGTGAAAAATAAAACTGTCTGTACGCACAATATGCCCAAAACTGCTCCGGCGGCAATATCTGATGGATAATGTACGCCCAACATCACTCGGGAAAGGCCGATGAGTAACGCCGAAAAATATGCCGCAACCGCCCACGCGGGAAAAAATATGCCGGTTAGGGTGGCGAATACGAAAGCGGCGGCGGTATGCCCGGAAGGAAAGCTGAATTTGTCGGAAGGTTCGATAAGAGCGTGGATATCTCTTACGCCGTGGCAGGGGCGGTTGCGTCGGATGCTATTTTTTAAAACTAGATACAGCGGCAATTCGATGGCATAGGCCGCCAAGCCGGTATAAAAAAAAGCAGTACCTTTAGCACCGCCGAAAATCCATAACATTACGCCGATACAGGCATATAACGGGCCGTCGCCCAAGCGGGAAATTTCTCGGCTGAGTATGCCGATAGTACGCTTGCGACTATGACGGTTGAACCAAAATAAAAGGCGGATATCGGTGACGGTAAGGGTGTCGGGCAGATTTAGTTTCATGATGGCTCCCGCAAAAGATGGCCAAAACAGTAAATTGGTTTTACTTTTATTATCGGCAACAGTGATGACAGTTCTATTAAAGCCAACTTTGTGCTTTGCCGAAAAATGTTTCAGACGGCCTCTGGAAAATCTGGAAAGCATTGGCGTTATAATGTCGGATTAAAATTTTACCGGCGGCGCAAAATTGGGTTGCGCCGTTTTTAATAAAAAATGTAAACAAGCAACCGTACGCTTGGTAAAAGTTGATGAGTTTCGAAATGATCAAAAGGCCGTCTGAAAAGTATGAGTGTTAAGCCCATCCGTATTTTAGGTATTGACCCCGGCAGCCGTGTAACCGGATTCGGTGTAATTGATGTATACGGCCGCGAGCATCAATATGTCGCATCCGGCTGCATTAAAACGCCGCCTGCCGCTCCTTTGCCCGAACGGATTGCCGTTATTACGCGGCATTTGAACGAAGTAGTACGCCTTTACCGCCCGGTTCAAGCGGCAGTTGAACAGGTGTTTGTAAACGTTAATCCCGCGGCTACCCTGATGCTCGGCCAAGCACGCGGAGCAGCTTTGGCGGCTCTGGTGATGCATGATTTGCCGGTATTCGAATACACGGCTTTGCAAGTAAAGCAGGCCGTTGTCGGTAAAGGTAAGGCGGCGAAAGAGCAGGTACAGCATATGGTAGTGCAGATGTTGGCATTGTCAGGCACACCGCAATCAGATGCCGCCGATGGTTTGGCCGTTGCCCTTACCCATGCCTTGCGTAACCACAGTTTGGCTGCACAATTGCAACAGGGTGGCTTAAATGTGAAGCGCGGGCGGTTTCAGCCTTAAAAGATCATAATTTTGCTGTGGCATAAGTTTTCTATTAAGCATTGATTGGGGCAGTAGAGAGTCCAGTTTGGCATGACAATTATCGGTTAGGAAAAAATAAAACACCGTTGGAAATACCAACGGTGTTTTATTAGTTTTATTGTATGACAAGCTGTTAACCCATTTCCAAGACACTCAGACCGGGCAGATCTGCAAATCCCCGTTCACGGACGATTTGGCAGAAGTTTTCCAGATAGCTTTTCCCCGTATCTTCTGCACGCATGGCCGCATAAAGTTCGCTTTTCAAGCCTTTATTCGTGATTTTTCGGGAAATGACATAGCCCTTTTCCAAATAAGGCATAACTGTCCAATACGGTAGGGCAGCTATGCCGCGGCGGCTGGCAACCAATTGTATAATGGCAATAGTCAGCTCGCTATGGCGCCGGCTTGGGTTAATGCCTGCCGGCAGCAATATTTTACGCAATAAATCGAGCATATCGTCAGGTACAGGGTAGGTAATCAGCGTTTCTTCGGTAAAATCCTCGGCTTGCCAGATTTCTTTTTCAGCCAATGGGTGGTCTTTGGCGCAAATGCCGACCATTTCATAGGCAAACAGCGGCTGATAAGCGATACCCGCTTGCGGCAGAGCTTCGGAAACAATAGCTAAATCGGCACGGTGTTGTAACAGCAGGCCGACAGGGTCGGCTTGGAAGCCGGATACGATATCTAGCTCTACTTGCGGCCAAAGCGGGCGGAATATACCCATAGCCGGCATCAGCCAATCAAAACAGGTATGGCATTCTACGGCTAAGCGCAGCTCTCCGGCCTCTCCTTCAATAATTTGCGCCATATCGCGCTCGGCCGCTGCTACTTGCGGCAATAAGTCACGGGCCAATTGCAATAAGCGTTCGCCCGCGGGTGTAAAGCGCAAAGGATTGGATTTTCGCTCAAATAACGGCGTTTCATAATAGCTTTCCAATGCGCGGATTTGGTGGGAAAGTGCCGATTGGGTGAGGAATACCCGTTTGGCCGCCAACGATACGCTGCCGGTTTCTTCTAATGCGAGCAGGGTTTTCAGATGGCGAAGTTCGATAATCGAATCCATGATTATTTTTCAAAAAGTATATGAATTTTGCTCATTATAAAGAACTTATTGGCCTTATGCATCCACTCAAATACTATGTCATAAGAAAGAGAGTTGCCGTCAATTTTGAATTGTTTGTGGAGGATTGGCACATATTATGATTTTGAAAAATAATCGGTATGTATATTTTAATTAGAAAGGTGATATGTGGCATAATATTTTAATATATGCTGTTGTATTCAATGTATGTGATATTCTGAAGCCTAAGCGCGCATATTGGGAAAATAACGGCTTAGATGTATTAAATAAGGGAATAGTCGGTTTGATATCGGTGTATTTAAGATAAATTTTGGCCATGTAATACTAATTATATGGTTGATTGCGCGAATAATTAAAAATTTTCCTTATTGTATAAATAAAGGTTAATCATATGCAAAAATGCCGTCTGAAAATTTTCAGACGGCATTTTCATAATTAAATGGCACCAACATTAAAATCATTCATGCTAAACATTCAAATTAGTCGTTTGCACTACTTTGAAAAAACATTCAATATACAGTATCCAAATTTTTATACCGTTCAAACACTGGAGAAACCAAAATATGAACACGTTCCACCTTTCAGGTTATCCGCGCATCGGTGCCAAGCGCGAATTGAAATTTGCCGTTGAAGCTTTTTGGAAAGGCGACAAAACAGAAGCCGAACTGCAAAGCGTAGCTGCCGAAATCCGCCGCCTTAATTGGGCGACCCAAAAAGCTGCCGGTGCGGATTTGCTACCGGTGGGCGATTTTTCTTTTTACGACCATGTGTTGGATTTGCTGTGCACATTGGGTGCGATTCCGAAGCGTTTCGGTTTTGATGCGGCCAATCTGACTCTGCCCCAATATTTCCAACTGGCACGCGGTAATGCTACCCAGTTTGCCATGGAAATGACAAAATGGTTCGATACCAATTACCATTACATTGTCCCTGAATGGCATGCCGATACTGAATTTTCGGTTAATGCGGGTCGTTTGATTGCCCAAATCAAAGAAGCTAAGGAACAAGGCCACGATATTAAGCCTACTTTGGTTGGTCCGCTTACTTTATTGTGGTTGGGTAAGAAAAAAGAAGAATTCGGTTGCCGCGTTGCAACCTTGCTGCCGAAGCTGTTGCCTGCCTATGCACAATTGTTGCGCGAGTTGGCCGCAGAAGGCGTGGATTGGATTCAAATCGATGAGCCGATTTTGGCTGTAGATGCGCCCAAGCCTTATACGGATGCATTCCCCGAAGTTTACAAAGAGCTGGCAAATACCGGTGTACGCATCATTATCGGCACATATTTCGCTTCGGTCGCCGAGCATCTTGATTTGTTGAAAGCATTGCCCGTACACGGCGTACATATCGATGCCGTACGCGCCCCTGAGCAATTGGACGTTTTTGCCAACGCATGGCCTGAGCATAAAGTATTGTCTGTCGGCTTGGTGGATGGCCGCAACGTATGGCGCGCCAATCTGAGTAAAGTTATTGATATCCTGAAGCCGGTACAAGAAAAACTGGGTAATAATTTGTGGATTGCCCCGAGCTGCTCGCTGTTGCACAGCCCGCAAGACTTGGCCGTAGAAGAAAAATTGGATGCCGAAATCAAATCTTGGATGGCATTTGCCGCTCAAAAACTGGTTGAGTTAGGTGTTATCAAGCAAGCGCTGGCCCACGGCAAAGAGAGCGTAAAAGATGAGATTGCCGCTTCGGATGCCGCTGCCGCCGACCGTGCTACCAATAAAAAAATCCACAATGAAGCTGTGCAAAAACGTGTAGCCGAGCTGCCTCAAGGTGCCGATCAGCGTAAATCTCCCTTCGCCGAGCGCATCAAAGCCCAGCAGGCTTGGATGAATCTGCCGGCTCTGCCTACCACTACCATTGGTTCGTTCCCGCAAACCACCGAAATCCGCCAAGCGCGTGCCGCCTTCAAAAAAGGCGAGCTCTCCGCCGCTGATTATGATGCAGCGATGAAAAAAGAAATCGCCTACTGTGTCGAAGTGCAAGAGAAATTGGAGTTGGACGTGCCGGTACATGGCGAAGCCGAGCGTAACGATATGGTGGAATACTTTGGCGAACAGTTGGCCGGCTATTGCTTCAGCCAATTCGGCTGGGTGCAAAGCTACGGTTCACGCTGCGTTAAACCTCCGATTATTTTCGGTGATGTATCACGCCCCGAACCGATGACTGTTTACTGGTCTTCTTATGCTCAAAGCCTGACCAAACGCCCGATGAAAGGTATGTTGACCGGCCCGGTAACTATGTTCAAATGGTCTTTCGTGCGCGACGATGTGCCTTTGAGCGTAGTAGCCAAACAAATCGCCCTGGCTTTGAACGACGAGGTGTTGGATTTGGAAAAAGCCGGTATTAAAGTTATCCAAATCGACGAACCTGCAATCCGCGAAGCCATGCCGCTGAAAAAAGCGCAATGGGACGAATATTTGGCTTGGGCGTGCGAATCCTTCCGCCTTTCTTCTACCGGCGCGGAAGACAGCACCCAAATCCATACCCATATGTGTTACTCTGAGTTCAACGATATCCTGCCGGCTATTGCCTCTATGGATGCCGATGTAATCACGATTGAAACTTCACGTTCCGATATGGAACTGCTGACTGCTTTCGGTGATTTCAAATATCCGAACGATATCGGCCCGGGCGTATACGACATACACAGCCCGCGCGTACCGACCGCCGCTGAAATCGAGCATTTGTTGCGCAAAGCAATGGAGGTCGTACCGGTTGAACGCTTGTGGGTGAACCCTGACTGCGGTTTGAAAACTCGTGGCTGGAAAGAAACCGTCGAGCAATTGGAAGTGATGATGGAAGTAACCAAAAAACTGCGTGCCGAATTGGCTACAAAATAAACGCCGAGTCTGGGAAATAGAGAAACAAAAGGCCGTCTGAAATTTCAGACGGCCTTTTTATTTTTACAGTTGTGGTAAGTTGTCATTAGAAGGCTTTTTATATTGCACATAATTGCGAATGGGTTGTTAGAGATGATTGAGAGCTGGTGTTTGATTGAATGAGATATGTTGGAGTTATGCCAACCACCAGTTATCAAGTAGGAACCGATGACAGTCGAAAGCCGGCTTAAATTATTTTGATCCGAATTTAATCAGTCGTGCCGGCTAAACAAAAAGAGATTATTTATGCTTAAATAAAAAGCAAAGGCCGGATAATTTATGCCGGCCTTTCGATGGAATCAGTTTATTCTTTGATAAAGCTGACACCGTTTAGGTGTGAAGAGAAGATAGCGTTACGAATGGCTGTCAAAGCTTTTGGCCTTACAAAATTGCGACGGTATGCCAACAATACACGGCGGTGCGGTGCCGTACCTTCGAACGGAATGATACTAAACAGCATGTGGTCGTTTTCCGTTAAGGCGGTGGCAGGCAGTACGCTGATAGCCAAGCCGCTGGCTACCATATGGCGGATAGTATTGATCGAGCTGCCTTGCAAGGTATTGGTTAGGCCTAGAATTTTCTGCTTGGATGCCAACTCTGAACAACTGTCGAGTATCTGGTTGCGCATGCAGTTGCCTTCGGTGAGGAGCAATACTTGCTCTTCAGTGAGGCTTTGCGGCGATACGGCATCCAGTTCTTCGAAATGATGGCCTTTAGGCACAATAACAAAAAAGGGTTCGTCATACAGAGGAACGGTAATCACGCCCGGTTCATGGTAAGGTTCTGCGACTACAATCGCATCCAAATCACCACGTTTGAGCATATCGGTGAGGGATTGGGTATAGTTCTCTTCAAGCATCAGCGGCATTTTCGGTGCTTCGCTGCGCAATGAAAGAATCAGTTTGGGCAGCAAGTAAGGGGCTACGGTGAAAATCAGACCGAGTTTGAAAGAGCCTTCCAATTCGTTCTGTTCTTCGGTAGCCAAATGTTTGATGCGGTCTGCTTCATCTAAAACACGGCGTGCTTGAGCCACAATACGCTCACCGGCTTCGGTGGTAATAACTTCATTGCTGCTGCGGTCAAACAATGATACTGCCAGTTCCTCTTCCAGTTTTTTGATGGCAATAGAAAGGGTGGGCTGACTGACAAAGCAGCGCTGAGCCGCCCGACCGAAGTGGCGCTCTTGCGCCACGGCCACAATATAACGCAATTCGGTCAGAGTCATAGTTTAAGCCTTTTTAGCAGGTTCGGGCAGGGTGATATTCAGTTCCAATACATCTACGCCATCTTGTTTTTCTTGGGAAATACGGATGTCGTCGAGGGAAACATGAACATATTTTGACAATACTTCCAATAGCTCTTTCTGCAAGGTAGGCAGATAGTCGGGAGCCTGTGATTTCACACGCTCTTGCGCAATGATGATTTGCAGGCGGTCGCGTGCAACTTCGGCGGTTTTTTGCTTCTTGCCAAACAAGAGGTCAATCAATGACATGGTTTAGCCTCCGAATAATTTTTTGAAGAAACTTTTTTTCTCGGCTTCGAGGAAGCGCATTTCTCGGTTTTCACCCAAAAGGCGTGCCACTACATCTTTATAAGCTTCGGCGGCGACAGCATCATTTTGGTGGATAACCGGTGAGCCGGCATTGGATGCTTGCAATACGTTTTGTGATTCGGGAATAACACCGATCAGGGGGATGCGCAGAATATCGCAGATATCTTGCACGGACAGCATTTCACCTTTCTCTACGCGCTCGGGTGAGTAGCGGGTAATCAACAGGTGCTCTTTCACGGTTTCGCCGTTTTCCGCCTTGCGGCTTTTGCTTTGCAAAATACCCAAGATACGGTCGGAGTCGCGTACGCTGGAAACTTCGGGATTAGTGGTTACGATGGCTTCGTCGGCAAAATAAAGCGCCATTAATGCACCTTGCTCAATACCGGCAGGAGAGTCACAGATAACAAAATCAAAACCCATTTCTTCGGTAAGGGTTTTCAGTACTTTTTCTACGCCTTCCTGAGTCAGGGCATCTTTGTCGCGGGTTTGAGATGCGGGCAGGATAAAAAGGTTGTCGCAATGTTTGTCTTTAATCAGTGCTTGGTTTAGGGTGGCTTCGTCTTGGATAACGTTGATAAGGTCATAAACCACACGGCGTTCGCAGCCCATAATCAAGTCCAGATTGCGTAAACCCACGTCGAAATCGATAACGGCGGTTTTATGGCCGCGTAAGGCTAAGCCGGTTGCAATGCTGGCGCTGGTAGTAGTTTTACCAACACCGCCCTTACCAGAGGTTACTACAATAATTTTTGCCACGATGATTCCTTCTTTAACTTAAAAAATTGAATAACAGTCGGATAATTTGATGCTATTCGGCGTCAATGGCTCCGATAATTAAACGGTCTTCTTTCAAAGAAACCTGAACCGGCTTCTTATGCAGATGAGGTGGGAGGTCTTGTTCGAAATTTCGATAAATACCGGCTACAGATACCAGCTCGGCTTGCATCGAGTGTATAAAAATATGGGCACTGCGGTTGCCGTTGGCGCCGGCTAAAGCACGCCCGCGCATTGGGCCGTATACATGGATGTTGCCGTCTGCAATGATTTCCGCACCTTCGCTAACCATTCCGGTAACGATTAAATCAGCATTTTCCGCATAAACCTGCTGCCCTGTGCGGATAGGGGTATTTACGAATACGGTCGGTTGGCTGATGACTTGCGCTTTAACCGGCTCGGAAATTGATACCGGTTCGACAGTCGTTGGAGGGGACACGGGAATGCCGTCTGAAGCTGCTGCTGGGACAAAAGCCAAACCATTGGCAGAGGCGGTGTCTTCCCATGCTGTATTATGATGGCGCAAGCCGATAATGTTCAGACCGTGTTTTGCAAATAAAGTGCAGATCGTTGCCGTATCAAAGGCAGAAGGCTCGTCGAAGTCATACAGATCCAAGATAAAAGGCATACCTTTAAAATTCCGGTACTGATCAGCACGTTGCTGTAATAAAGTTTCCAGCTCGGTAATGTTGGACGTGTAAAGCCGGATGGCTAACGCATCAAGTCGTGCCGACTTCACATCAAAAGCAGGAGTCATACAATATTGCTACCATAAAAAAATTTAATAGGCTAAGTTTACCGCCTTAATCAAATCTATTCAATCGCTAAAGGCCGTCTGAAAATAAATTAATTAAGGCTTACACCTATATAGGTTTACTAAAGGCGCAAGCCGTGAGGAATATCGGGTTGGGTTGGCCTTAGGGAGTGTGATTTAGTAGTTTAATTAGGATAGATGGTTCCGTAAATCAGGTTGATAAATGAAAACCTCCCCCACACTTGAGGCAACAATCAGGCTCTAAAATCTTGAGTAGTAAATGCTTTTGTTTTTCTTGGCTTGACTTGGTCATTGGAAAGAATTTATAATTCCGCTCTTGTCGGCATGGTGCCGGCAATGTATATCACTCAATAGGAACGAGAAAATATGCCTACTATTAACCAATTGGTACGCAAAGGCCGTCAAAAGCCTGTGTACGTAAACAAAGTGCCTGCACTGGAAGCATGTCCGCAAAAACGCGGCGTGTGCACCCGTGTATACACCACTACTCCGAAAAAACCGAACTCAGCGTTGCGTAAAGTATGTAAAGTGCGCTTGACCAATGGCTTTGAAGTTATTTCATACATTGGTGGTGAAGGCCACAATCTGCAAGAGCACAGCGTTGTATTGATCCGCGGCGGTCGTGTAAAAGATTTGCCGGGTGTTCGCTACCACACTGTTCGCGGTTCTTTGGATACTGCAGGTGTTAAAGACCGTAAGCAAGCCCGTTCTAAATACGGTGCGAAACGTCCTAAATAATCCGGCATACGGTTATTTAGCACACAGAATTAAAGGCACATAGGCGGCCTGAAACATAAATTAAAGGCTGTCGAGTAAGTGAATGCTTGTGATAGGCATTCATGGGATTGCCCCAACTGAATAGATATTAAGGAATTAAAATGCCAAGACGTAGAGAAGTCCCCAAGCGCGATGTTTTGCCGGATCCGAAATTCGGTAGCGTTGAGCTGTCAAAATTCATGAACGTATTGATGATTGATGGTAAAAAATCGGTTGCAGAGCGTATTGTTTACGGTGCTCTGGAACAGATTGAGAAAAAAACAGGCCAAGCAGCCATCGAAGTATTCAATACTGCAATTGCCAATGCAAAACCGGTTGTGGAAGTGAAAAGCCGCCGTGTAGGTGGTGCCAACTACCAAGTTCCTGTTGAGGTTCGCCCTTCACGCCGTTTGGCGTTGGCAATGCGTTGGGTGCGAGATGCGGCACGCAAACGCGGTGAGAAATCTATGGATTTGCGCCTGGCCGGCGAATTGATTGATGCTGCCGAAGGCCGTGGCGGCGCAATGAAAAAACGTGAAGAAGTACACCGTATGGCTGAGGCTAATAAAGCCTTCTCGCACTTCCGTTTCTAATTATTTAAAAAGGCGACTATCATGGCGCGTAAAACCCCCATTAGCCTGTATCGCAATATCGGTATTTCAGCCCATATCGATGCGGGTAAAACCACAACTACCGAACGTATTCTGTTCTATACCGGTATGACTCACAAGTTGGGCGAGGTGCACGACGGTGCTGCCACTACCGACTGGATGGAGCAAGAACAAGAGCGCGGTATTACCATTACTTCTGCAGCGGTATCTACCTTCTGGAAAGGTATGGGCGGTCAATTTAAAGAACACCGTTTCAATATTATCGATACCCCGGGACACGTTGACTTTACCGTAGAGGTAGAGCGTTCTATGCGCGTTTTGGATGGTGCCGTAATGGTTTACTGTGCAGTTGGCGGCGTTCAGCCCCAATCTGAAACCGTATGGCGTCAGGCTAACAAATACAATGTTCCGCGCTTAGCATTCGTGAACAAGATGGACCGTCAAGGTGCCAACTTCTTCCGTGCCGTAGAGCAAATGAAAACCCGTTTGCGTGCCAACCCTGTGCCTATCGTTGTGCCGATTGGTGCCGAAGACGCATTCGAAGGTGTGGTTGATTTGTTGAAAATGAAAGCCATTATTTGGGATGAGGCCTCGCAAGGCATCAAATTCGAATATGGCGATATTCCGGCTGATTTGGTTGCGACCGCTGAAGAGTGGCGCAATAACATGGTAGAGGCAGCTGCCGAAGCTAGCGAAGAGTTGATGGATAAATACCTCGGCGGTGAAGAGTTGACCGAAGAAGAAATCGTTGCCGCTTTGCGTCAACGCACTTTGGCCGGCGAAATTCAGCCTGTATTGTGCGGTTCAGCATTTAAGAACAAAGGTGTACAACGTATGTTGGACGCTGTTGTAGAGTTCTTGCCTGCCCCGACAGATATCCCGCCGGTTGCCGGTGAAACACCGAAAGGCGAAAAAGATACTCGCGAAGCTTCTGACGATGCCAAATTCTCGGCTTTGGCATTCAAATTGATGAATGACAAATACGTTGGCCAGCTAACTTTTATCCGTGTTTACTCAGGCGTACTGAAATCAGGCGATAACGTAGTGAACTCAGTAAAAGGTACCCGCGAGCGCATCGGCCGCTTGGTACAAATGACTGCTAATGACCGTGATGAAATCGAGGAAGTACGTGCAGGTGACATTGCGGCCGCTATCGGTTTGAAAGACGTTACTACCGGTGAAACCCTATGTGCCGAAGATGCACCGATTATTTTGGAACGTATGGAATTCCCGGAGCCGGTAATTCACGTTGCCGTTGAACCGAAAACCAAGGCAGACCAAGAAAAAATGGGTATTGCCTTGAACCGTTTGGCAAAAGAAGACCCTTCATTCCGTGTTCGCACCGATGAAGAGTCAGGTCAAACCATTATTTCCGGTATGGGTGAGTTGCACTTGGAAATTATTGTTGACCGTATGAAGCGTGAATTTGGTGTAGAAGCCAATGTTGGCGCACCACAAGTTGCTTATCGTGAGACTATTCGCAAAGAAGTTGAATCTGAAGCGAAACACGTTAAACAATCAGGTGGTAAAGGTCAGTACGGTCACGTTGTCATCAAAATGGAACCGATGGAACCCGGTGGCGAAGGCTACGAGTTTATCGATGAAATTAAAGGTGGCGTAATTCCGCGTGAATTTATCCCGTCTTGTGACAAAGGTATCCGCGACACTCTATCAAACGGTATTGTTGCCGGCTATCCGGTAGTAGATGTACGTGTACGTTTGATTTTCGGTTCTTACCACGATGTCGACTCTTCTCAAATCGCCTTTGAATTGGCCGCATCTATGGCTTTCAAAGAAGGTATGAAGAAAGCCGCTCCGGTATTGCTGGAACCTATGATGGCCGTGGAGGTAGAAACCCCCGAAGAGTACATGGGTGACGTAATGGGTGACCTGAACCGTCGCCGCGGCATCGTACAAGGTATGGATGACGATGGTATCGGCGGTAAGAAAATTCGTGCCGAAGTACCTCTGGCCGAGATGTTCGGTTACTCTACCGACTTGCGCTCTGCTACCCAAGGTCGTGCGACTTACTCAATGGAATTCAAGCAATATGCTGAAGCTCCTGCACATATCGCAGCACAAGTAACCGAAGCCCGTAAAGGTTAAGGTTGCAAACAGGCCGTCTGAAATGTTTCAGGCGGCTATCAATTGATCTTTAATCGTTCTTTATATAAGGAAATTAGCTCATGGCTAAAGAAAAATTCGAGCGGAGCAAACCGCACGTAAACGTTGGCACCATCGGTCACGTTGACCATGGTAAAACCACTCTGACTGCTGCCCTGACCACCATTTTGGCTGAAAAATTCGGCGGTCAAGCCAAAGGTTACGACCAAATTGACAATGCCCCGGAAGAGAAAGCCCGTGGTATTACCATTAACACTTCTCACGTAGAATATGAAACCGAAACCCGCCACTACGCACACGTAGACTGCCCGGGTCACGCCGACTATGTGAAAAACATGATTACCGGTGCCGCTCAAATGGACGGCGCTATCTTGGTAGTATCTGCTGCCGATGGTCCTATGCCGCAAACCCGCGAGCACATTTTGTTGGCTCGCCAAGTAGGCGTTCCCTACATCCTCGTGTTCATGAACAAATGCGACATGGTAGACGATGCCGAGTTGTTGGAATTGGTTGAGATGGAAATCCGCGACCTGTTGTCAAGCTACGACTTCCCCGGTGATGACTGCCCGATCGTTCAAGGTTCTGCATTGAAAGCTTTGGAAGGTGATGCTGCTTACAAAGAAAAAATCTTTGAACTGGCAGCTGCTTTGGACAGCTACATCCCGACTCCTGAGCGTGCTGTGGACAAACCGTTCCTGTTGCCGATCGAAGACGTATTCTCTATTTCAGGCCGCGGTACAGTAGTAACCGGTCGTGTAGAGCGCGGTATCATTCATGTAGGCGACGAGATTGAAATCGTTGGTTTGAAAGAAACCCAAAAAACCACTTGTACCGGTGTGGAAATGTTCCGCAAACTGCTGGACGAAGGCCAAGCCGGTGATAACGTAGGCGTATTGTTGCGCGGTACCAAACGTGAAGAGGTTGAGCGTGGCCAAGTATTGGCTAAGCCCGGCACCATCACTCCGCACACTAAGTTTAAAGCCGAAGTGTACGTGTTGAGCAAAGAAGAAGGTGGTCGTCATACTCCGTTCTTCGCTAACTACCGTCCGCAATTCTACTTCCGTACTACTGACGTTACCGGTGCGGTAACTTTGGAAGAAGGTGTGGAAATGGTAATGCCGGGTGAAAACGTGGCTATTACCGTAGAGCTGATTGCTCCGATCGCGATGGAAGAAGGCTTGCGCTTTGCGATTCGCGAAGGTGGCCGTACTGTAGGTGCAGGTGTTGTTTCTACCGTAATCGCTTAATCAAAAGGATACAGATAAATGGCTAACCAAAAAATCCGCATCCGTTTGAAAGCTTATGATTACAGCTTGATTGACCGTTCTGCACAAGAAATCGTTGAAACCGCTAAGCGTACCGGTGCCGTAGTAAAAGGTCCGATTCCGCTGCCGACTAAAATCGAACGTTTCAACATTCTGCGTTCACCGCACGTAAACAAAACTTCACGTGAGCAGTTGGAAATCCGTACCCATTTGCGTTTGATGGATATCGTGGATTGGACTGATAAAACCACTGATGCTTTGATGAAGCTTGACCTGCCTGCAGGTGTAGATGTAGAAATTAAAGTTCAATAATCATCAAGTCAGATGAAACAAGTAAACCGGGTTGAAATACCCGGTTTTTTATTGGTATGTAAATGTTATTTTAGAGTTTTGTCGGAAGACCATAGTTGGCAGGTTTGATATGACAGTATGCAGGTTTTTATTTTCAGATGGCATGTTATTAAAAAATACCTATTCACTCATACAATTATATTTTGATTGTTTGGTGATTAATTTTAAACGGTTTTTTCAACCATTTCCAATAACCAACCGAGGGCAAAATCTACTGCTTGTTGGCGAATCTCATCACGATCACCGTTGAAATGTTGTTTGGTAGCAAAAATCCTTTGTTTGGTGGCTAACCCAAACCATACCGTACCGATAGGCTTGGCTTCGCTGCCGCCATCGGGGCCTGCAATGCCGGAGATACTCAGGGAGAAGTCTGCTTTTGCAGCCAGTAATGAGCCGAGAGCCATTTCACGTACGGTTTCTTCACTGACTGCACCAAACATATTTAATGTATCAGCATGAACACCTACCAATTGTTGTTTGGCCTCATTACTGTAAGTGGTGAAACCCATATCAAACCAAGCAGAGCTGCCCGGTAAGCGGGTGAGTTCGGCAGCAAGTAGGCCGCCTGTACACGATTCGGCGCAGGTTACCGTATAGCCGTTAGAGACTAAATTTTCTGTAAGGCGGTATAAGGTAGAACGGCTCATATTTTTTTCCTTAATAAATAGTTTTTCAGATGGCCTGAAAATGATCTACTTTTTCCTGGTAGCTTTTTAGTAGGGTAGCCGATCGGTTGAATTGCTCGGATTCCTTTGCGTCCAGAGGTTTGTCAATGACACGTACCGAGCCTAGACGATTGATAACGGCGGGCACGCCGATATAAACACCCTCTTGCCCCATTTCGCCTTGTAGCAGTGTTGAAACGGTCAGCACTACGTTTTGATTGTGTAAAATGGCACGAGAGATACGGCTTAGGCCCATAGCTATACCGTAGCAGGTGGCACCTTTGGCTTCGATAATGTCATAAGCGGCATTACGGACATCACGGTGAATACGCTGCATTAATTCTTGGCCGTCGGGTCGGTTTTCAAGTAATTTTTGCAAAGGCATTCCCGCAATGCTGGCCGAACTCCAAGCTGCAATGACGCTGTCGCCATGTTCCCCTATCATGTGGGCATCTACGCTGACGGGGGCGACATCAAAGGCCTGTCCCAAACAATTGCACAAACGGGCTGTATCGAGAATAGTGCCAGAACCGATAACCCGCTCCTTGGGTAGACCGGAAAATTTCCATGTGGCATAAGAAAGTACGTCAACGGGATTGGTGGCGATTAGAAAAATACCGTCGAAACCAGAAGCCATTACTTTGCCGACGATGCCGTGAAATACTTTCAGATTATTATCGATTAAGTCAAGACGGGTTTCACCCGGGCGTTGCGGCGCGCCGGCACAAATGCACACAATATCGGCATCTTCACAATCATCGTAGGTACCGGCGATAATTTTTACGGGCGTAGCCGCATAGAGGATGCCGTGCTTTAAATCCCGTACTTCGGCACGAACACGGTTTTCATTTAGATCAATCAGTACCATTTCATCACAGTGCCCTTGGTTGAGCATTGCGAAAGCATAGCTGATGCCGACGGCTCCGGTTCCGATAATCACAACTTTATTGCCGACTTTACGGGTCATGGCTTACCTCCTATTGAGTTTGTTTTTAATATTACCGCCGACTGTTTCAGACGGCCTATTGTTACAGATGCGTAAATCCTTGTCGTTGTTTTGTGTGGCCTATGCCTTATTTTTTATCTTTTATGTAACTTTTAAATTGGGGCTGTATTAGATTAGCCTTAAATATCACACCAAATTCGCAAGATTTTAAGTTGCTCTTTTGGTGTACCAAAGTTAAAACGAAATTCGCATTCTTTCAAGAATAAAGGGAAAGATTTTCGGTCAATTCCATTGTACTTTCGTAGAACGCGCTTTGCCTGATTCCAGAAGTTTTCAATACCGTTGATATGGTTTTGACGGTCGACAAAAAGCTCTGAATGATTGATTCTGTGATGCGTAAATTCACTCACATCTAGCACATCATAGCTTTTGTAATAGTCCGTATAAACAATGCTATCAGGCATTATTTTTCGTTTAATAACAGGTAGTAAAGTATCTTGTTTGGTATTTTTAACGACAACAGTATAAACCTTGCCTTGACGTTTCAAAATACCAAATACCGCTACTTTCCCAGCCGCTCCGCGACCGCGTTTGCCTTTTCGTTGTCCACCAAAATAACTCTCATCAAGCTCGATTGAACCATCAAAGATTTCATCAGCTTGAAGCTCTAAATGATAGGCAATGACTTGGCGAATTTTACGGTAAAACAGAGCTGCTGAATTGGGGTTAATATCCAATAAATTGGCAGCAGAACGGGCGGTTACCTCAAGTACAAAAAATTCAAGCAACTTTTTTTGTACTTTTTAGATAGTTTACAGTGTGTTATCTTCATTTTTAAAGGGTAACATAACTGCCAATCTAATACAGCCCCTTTAAATTATATACCTTTGCCATAGATATTAAGATTTAAATTAGGTTAAAGCTGCCATGAAGAGATGGCGGCAATCTGTTAAAATCCCGATAACACATCATTAAGAGAAAAGAAAATGAATATTCCCGCTATCGAAGCCGCTTTAGCGGCAGTCTCGATTCCAGACAGTAACCGTACGCTCGGCAGTGAAAAAGCGGTTGAGAGCATTGCCGAACATTCAGACGGCCTGTATATCCAATTGCGCTTCGGTTATCCCGTAGAGCATATTGCCGAAGAATTGGGCAGCCGTATCGAGGCTGCTATTTTGCCGCTTGCAGGTGATGTGCCGTTGCATTTGGGTATTTCTACCGCTATTGACACTCATAAGGTTCAACCTGGTGTTGCGACGATTAAAGGTGTAAAAAATATTATTGCCGTTGCTTCGGGCAAAGGCGGTGTAGGCAAATCGACGACTACGGCCAATTTGGCTACCGCTATGGCGAAAATGGGTGCACGCGTAGGTGTATTGGATGCGGATTTGTACGGTCCCAGCCAGCCGACCATGTTTGGTGTGGCAGACGGCAAGCCCGATCAGAATAACGGCAAGTTGGTGCCCGTATTGTCGGCAGGCGGTGTACAGGTGATGTCTATCGGTTTCTTGGTAGATACCGATCAGGCAGTCGTTTGGCGTGGTCCTATGCTTTCCCAGGCATTACAGCAGTTGTTGTTTCAAAGCGAATGGGACGATGTGGACTATCTCTTCATCGATTTGCCGCCGGGTACCGGTGATGTACAGCTGACTTTATCGCAAAAAATTCCGGTAACCGGTTCGGTAGTGGTAACAACACCGCAGGATATTGCTTTGATTGATGCGAAAAAAGCGGTGGATATGTTCCAAAAAGTGAATATTCCGATTTTCGGAGTGCTGGAAAATATGTCGGTGCATATTTGCAGCCATTGTGGTCACGCCGAAACCATTTTCGGTAGCGATGGCGGTAAGGATTTGGCGGTTAAATTAAATGTACCGCTGTTGGGTCAGTTACCGCTGAGCCTGCCCGTACGCGAGGCAATGGATCAAGGTACGGTGCAGGCTTTGTTTGAGCAGCAGCCCGCGATTGCAGAGCTTTATACTCGTGCTGCTTGGCAGATTGCTTTGGCTGTGGCGGATAAAGGCCGTGACTTCAGCAGCCGTTTCCCTAAAATTGTGGTGGAATAAGCTTGCCTTCACTGTAAAAAATGCCGTCTGAAAAATTTTCAGACGGCATTTTTCATATTGTATGCCGGGGTTTATCAAACACCTTGCTTTAGGCTGGCTTCGATAAAGCCGTCCAAATCGCCGTCGAGTACGGCTTTGGTGTTGCCGACTTCATAACCGGTACGCAAGTCTTTGATGCGTGAAGAATCCAAAACATACGAACGGATTTGGCTACCCCAACCCACATCGCTTTTACCGTCTTCCAGTGCTTGTTTTTCCTCATTGCGTTTGCGCATTTCCAGCTCAAACAGTTTGGAGCGCAGCATTTCCATCGCTGCCGCTTTGTTGGCGTGTTGAGAACGGTCGTTTTGGCACTGTACGACAATACCGGTCGGTTCGTGGGTGATGCGCACAGCGGAATCGGTTTTGTTAATGTGCTGACCGCCGGCTCCTGATGCGCGGTAGGTGTCGATGCGTAAGTCGGCAGGGTTGATTTCGATTTCGATACTATCGTCTACTTCAGGGTAAACGAATACCGATGAAAAAGAAGTGTGGCGTTTGTTGTTGGAATCGAAAGGAGAGTAGCGAACCAAACGGTGTACGCCGGTTTCGGTACGCAGCAGGCCGTAAGCATATTCGCCTTCCAAGCGGATGGTGGCACGGTTGATACCGGCGATTTCACCGTCGTCTTGTTCCAGTACTTCTACTTTGAAGCCCTTGCGTTCGGCATAGCGCATGTACATGCGCAGCAGCATGCCTGCCCAGTCTTCGGCTTCGGTACCGCCCGCGCCGGCGGTAATGTCGATAAAGCAATTGTTGGGGTCGGCTGGTTGGTTGAACATACGCTTGAATTCAAGTTCGGCCATTTTGGCTTCGAGTCCGGCTACGTCTTCAACAATGGCGGCAAAGCCTTCGTCATCGCCTTCTTCTACTACCATTTCTACTAATTCGCGGTTGTCTTCGATACCGCTGCCGATGGCATCCAGCGTGAGTACGATGCCTTCCAGGATTTTGCGCTCTTTACCGATTTCTTGGGCTTTTTTCGGATCATTCCACAGTTCGGGATCTTCGGATAGGCCGATTACTTCTTCTAGGCGGTCTTTTTTACCTTGATAATCCATATATTCGCGGATATCGGCACTACGGCGCTCGAGATCGGCAAGCGTGTTGTTGAGCTGGTTGATTACTTCGGCTTCCATAATTGCATTCACTTAAAAATTTAGCTGGCTATTGTACTGGATTTGCACGGTTTTTACTATGAAAATGCCGTCTGAAGGTTTTCAGACGGCATGAAAATCATGAGAGTATTTTTATCGGTTTGCGCTGCTTAACGAGGCTGGTATCGTGCCAAGGCGGCGCGGATTTGCGGTAGGGCGGCTCGCGCGGCATCTTCTCCCAGTTTGATGGCTTGCGTTTTTTGGTCGAAACCGCCGATAGCCCCCAACTGCTGTACTTTTGGTTTGATAACGACGGTAGCTTTGCCCAATTCTTGGTTAAGTGCGGAAGTGCTCATAATGTTGAGGCTTTGGTCGAGATAGGCGAAAAAGCCCGAGCCGGAAAGTTTGGCGGGTTTGGCGGAAATATCGACGGCAATCACAACGTTGGCGCCCATGTTGCGGGCGGCTGTTACGGGTACGGGAGCGGTAAGCCCGCCGTCAACATAGCGGCGGCTGCCGATAACCGTGGGTTGGAACACATTCGGAATACTCACCGAGGCGCGTACGGCTTGGCCGGTATTGCCGGTGTTGAAGGAAACCATACGGCCCGTTTCCAAATCGGTGGCGACGGCGGCAAATTTTTTCGGAAGGTTTTGCATCGGGCGGTTACCGACTTTACGGTTGATGTAGTCTTGCAGTTTTTGCCCGCGGATAAAACCGGTAGTGGATAAGGTCAGATCGACGACATCGGCTTTTTCCAAAATTTCGGCCTCTAATTCGAGACGGTCGGCGCTCATGCCCGAGGCGTACAGGCTGCCGACAACCGCCCCCGCACTGGTGCCGGTAACAATGTCTACGGGAATATTGTTTTGTTGCAATACTTTAATCACGCCGATATGGGCAAAGCCTTTGGATGCGCCTCCGCCCAAAGCAAGACCGACGACTGCGCGGGGTTTTGCGGCGGTAGTGGGTTTGTCCGGAGCAGTACGGGTTGTTCCGCAGGCAGTTAGAGTAAGGGCCGTGAGTGCGAGGAGGGCGGTGCGAAATATCATCATGGTACTTTCCGGTGGTTCGCAGGTTGTTCGGATGGTTCGGATACTGGCATGTGGTTTACAAGTTTTCCCAAATGGTATCTTGGTACGGAGACGGGAAAAGCTGTGGCATGGCAGTTTTGCAGGTTTAGAATTTCTTTTTAGGAGAACAAAATTATAGCGTCTGTTCGGATAACAATCACCTGCGCCGTCTGAAAACATGATGTAAAGAAAAAATGTCAGATTTCAGATGGCAGGGTCAATTGTCGGCGCAAGTATCGCCCTGACGGTACATATCACCGCGTATGGTATAGGCTTTACCGTTTTGATGGCGGATCTCTTGGGTAACACCCAAATGGTCGGAATTATGTTTGCGGTAGCTGAAATCGAAGAGATCATCGCCGCATACGGCGCGAAACGAGGCTTCCGTATCACTTTGTTTGACTTGCGATACGGTACAGCCGTCCGATTCCAGAGTTTGAATTTCAGTACGGATATAGTTGCGGCTTTCCGTTTCGCCGATGCACATATTTTCGGTGTCCTTAACATATTCGTTACTGCTTGGCCAGCTGATTTGGTGGGGAAACTGCCAGTTGCCGGGTTGTATTTCAAAAGCATGTGCGGTAATGGCGGCGGGCAGTAGTACAAATAAGAGGGGTGTTGTTAATTTCATGAATGGGCTTTCTTGCCGGATGAAAAATTAAGGCCGTCTGAAAAGACCGGGGAGGGCATTCAGACGGCCTGGGACATTTAGAATCAGTTGTTTCTAATGCGATGCAATACTTCTTCTTTACCGATTAGAGCCAACACGGCATCTACGCTTGGGGTTTTGGCCGTACCGCATACGGCCAGCCGCAGCGGCATGCCGAGTTTGCCCATCTTAATGTTTTCGGCCTCGCAGAAAGGTTTGAACAAGTCGTGAATGGCTTCGGGCGTCCACTCGTTCAGGCCTTCGAGCTTTTCGGCAAAGCGCAACATCCGTGCAGGTGCTTCTTCATCCCAGTGTTTGGCAATATCTGCCTCGGCCGGAGTGTCTTTGCGGTAGAAATAAGTACATTCGTCCGCCAGCGTATTGAGGTCTTGGGCGCGGTCTTTTACCAAAGCCAATACATCTTCCAAAGCAGGTTTTGCGGTTTCGTGGATACCGCGTACTGCCAGGCGAGGGGCGACGAGTTCTGCCAAACGGGTGTTCGGCGTGGTTTTGATGTGTTCGCCGTTAATCCAGTAGAGCTTTTTCAAATCCATGCGGCTGGCCGAGGGGGAAACGTCTTTCAGTTCGAACCATTCGATAAATTGTTGCATAGTGAAAAATTCATCATCACCGTGCGCCCAGCCGAGACGGGCCAGATAGTTGAGCATGGCTTCGGGCAAGATTCCCATTTGGTTGAAATCGGTGATGGCAACGGTATCGCCGCTGCGCTTGGAGATTTTCTTGCCTTGTTCGTTCAGAATCATCGGCAGGTGGGCGTATTGCGGCGGAGTGGTGCCCAAAGCTTTGAGAATGTTGATTTGTTTGGGTGTGTTGTTGACGTGGTCATCACCACGGATAACGTGGGTAATGCCCATGTCGTAATCATCGACTACTACGCAGAAGTTATAAGTGGGCGTGCCGTCGGCACGGGCGATGATTAAGTCGTCCAATGCTTCGTTGGGAATCGAAATCTCGCCTTTAACCAAGTCGTGCCATGTGGTAGTACCCTTAATCGGGGTTTTGAAGCGTACTACCGGTTCACGGCCTTCGGGTATCGGCGGCAATACTTTACCGTCTTCGGGGCGCCAGCGGCGGTCGTAAGTGGCGGTGCCTTCTTTTTCGGCTTTTTCACGCATTGCCTCCAGCTCTTCTTTGCTGCAATAGCAGTGATAGGCATGGCCTTGTTCGAGCAGTTGGGTAATTACGGCTTTGTAACGGTCGAAATTTTGTGTTTGATAAACCACATGGTCGGTATTGTCATAGTGCAGGCCTACCCAGTTCATGCCGTCTAAAATCACATTTACCGATTCGGCGGTAGAGCGTTCGAGATCGGTATCTTCGATACGCAGCAGAAATTCGCCTTTGTGTTTGCGGGCAAATGCCCATGAAAATAAGGCGGTACGTACGCCGCCGATATGCAGGTAGCCGGTGGGGCTGGGGGCAAAACGGGTTTTAACGGTCATGTTTGGAATTCCGGTTCGGTTTCTAAAGGCTTTTATTTTATGCGCTTCAAGGCCGTCTGAAAACCTTTTCAGACGGCCTGGCGCAACTGAAAAATGCTACAATGGACACTTTATCAGAACGACTGTCCGAACATATGAAAAAAGCACCCAAATCATTCGAAGAAGCACTCAAACGTTTGGAAAGCCTGACCCAGGCCATGCAAAGCAGTGAAATGCCGCTGGAAGAAGCGTTGGCGGCCTATCAGGAAGGTAAAGAACTGGTGCAGTATTGCCAGCAGAAGTTGGCTGAAGTCGAGCAAAAATTACAAGTTTTGGATGCGGGCGAGCTAAAGGAGTTGAGCTTAGATGCAAGCGAATGATTTGAAAAGCTGGCAGCAGAAAGCCCAAGCGCAGACGGAGCTGGTGTTGTCGCGTTTGCTGCCCGACGAGAGCCAGACACCTGCCCGGCTGCATGAGGCGATGCGTTATGTGACATTGGGTGGCGGCAAACGATTGAGACCCTTGCTGGTGTTGGCGGCTGCCGAACTGGGCGAGGCTGATGAAACGGCATTGGCGCATGCACTGGCTGCCGTCGAGATGATTCATGTGTACTCGTTGGTGCATGACGATATGCCGGCGATGGATAATGACAGCCTCCGCCGTGGCAAGCCGACCTGCCACGTGCAATATGATGAAGCAACCGCACTTTTGGTGGGTGATGCGTTGCAAACCCAGGCATTTGAGGTATTGAGCCGCCCAAGCGGCTTGGCACCTGCCCGCCAGCTGCAAATGGTTGCCGTGTTGGCGAAAGCTTCGGGCAGCTTAGGTATGGCGGGCGGCCAAGCGATTGACTTGGCCAATGTTGGCAAAGAGATGAACCAAACCCAATTAGAACAAATGCACGGTTTGAAAACCGGTGCGCTGATTCGTGCCGCGGTGGCACTGGGTGCGCTTTCCTGCCCGGATTTAGATGATGCCGCCTTGGCGCGTTTGGACGAGTACGCGCAAAAACTCGGTTTGGCATTTCAAGTAATAGACGATGTGCTCGATTGTGAGGCCGATACCGTTACATTGGGTAAAACGGCAGGTAAAGATGCGGATGCCGATAAGCCGACTTATGTGAAGCTGATGGGACTGGTCGAGGCGCGCGCGTATGCGGAAACTTTGGTTGCCGAGGCAGTTGCATTATTGCAGCCGTTTGGCGAGGCAGCTGCCCGTTTGCGCGGGTTGGCCGAATTTGTTACGGCGCGTAAGCATTAAACGCTTTATTTTTGTATCAGCCCAAACGGTTTGTGGCGAGAAAATGCCGTCTGAAAATTTAATTTTCAGACGGCATTTTGTTTTCAATGATGAAAGGTAAACAAATTTGGTGTGGTATGTTTTTAAATGCCGTGCGGAGGGTTACTCCCCACCTGCAAGGACTTTAAAACAAGTTGTCCATAACATCCTTAGGTTTTGCCGGAGTTTGGGGGCGGGGAGCCGGTTTTTCGACTGCCTGATTTTGCGGTTGGGGCTTAGGTTCCACCTTAGGCAAAGGTTCGGGTGTTACGTTTTTGGGTAAAACGGGTATTTCTGCGGGGGTAGCGGCGGTTTGTTCACGATGTTTGGGGTGTTGCTTTGTTCCGCTGTTTCGGGGTTGGGGCGCTACCGCAGTTGGTTGCGGTTGGGAGGTTTCGGTAGCAGATTCGGTACTGTCATTAGTTGCCTGCTCGACAGGGGCTGTGTTTTGATTTGTAGAGGCAGGTGCGACTGTTCCCGGTACAGAATCTTGCGCTCCGCGGGGGGATAAAATTTCTACGGTATTGCTGTTTGCAGTTGGGTTTTGTGTGCTGGGCTGATCAGGGGTTTGCATGGTACGGGCGACGCCGATAACCAAGGCGAGAACCAAAAGGCTTACCAATATGAACGCGGCAAGCAGCAGGTGTTTGGGAGTAAGGCGGAAGCTCTGTTTGGCAGCTGTTTGTTTTTGGTCGGACATTATTGATCTCTATGATGTGCAGGCCGTCTGAAGGTTTCAGACGGCCTTGATATTATTTATTGGTTGAATGTTTCATAAAGGGTAACGACTTTTTGTACGCCTGCGGTAGTGCTGACTTTCTCGGTAACGGCAGCTTGTTCGGCAGGAGTGAGAATACCCATTACGTAAGTTACGTTGCCATAGGTAACAATTTTAACGCGACTGGGGATAACACCTTGAATACCGAGTAAGGTGGTGCGGACTTTAGAGGTATTCCAAGTGTCGGCGGCTACATCGTTGAAGGTACGCGCCTGAGGGGCGATTTCTATATAGTTGTACACTGCTTGGGCGGCTTGTTCGGAGCGGGCGACTTGTTCGACAAACTGTTTTTCGCCTTCGGTCGCTACTTGTCCGAGCAATAGGATATGGCGGTTATAGCTCACGACGGCCAGTTTGGGATCGTAGCCCGTGGTTTGGTTATTTTGCCGCAGATAGGTTTGTGCGGTATTTCTGATGCGGACTTCCATAACGCCGTCGTCTGCCTGTGCACCGGTACTGCGACGGTCGATAGCTGCCGCGCCGCCGAGTGCTGCGCCGCCGAGTGCCGCTCCTACACAGCCGCTAAGGCCTGTGGCTAGCAGTGCGGCTAGAATCAGATTACGGGTATGCGGTAGAAAATTCATGCAAACTTCCTTTCTGGTAGAAATCAATCGGCGGTTTGAAGCCTTTTCGGCCGAGGTTGATATAGTTGTTTTAATGTTTTACGGCTATGCGATCAACCGTAAAGCCGTTAAAGCGGCTTTTATGCTTCCAGTAGCATACTGTCGATACAGTCGCATAAAGCATGGATGAGCAGGATATGCACTTCTTGAATCCGGGCCGTACGTTGGTGAGGCACGTTGAGCAGGATATCATTGTCTTTAAGCATCGCGGCGATTTTACCGCCGTCCCGTCCGGTGAGTGCGACAACTTTTATATCGCGCTCGTGTGCCGCTTCGATGGCTTTAATCACGTTGCCCGAGTTACCCGAGGTGGAAATAGCTAACAGCACATCGCCCGCACGACCTAAAGCGCGCACTTGCTTGCTGAATACTTGGTCGAAACCGTAATCGTTGCCGATGGCGGTGAGGGCGGAGGTATCGGTAGTGAGGGCGATGGCGGCCAGCTCCATGCGCTCTTGCTCGAAACGGCCCGTCATCTCGGCGGCAAAGTGTTGCGCGTCGCCTGCCGAACCGCCGTTGCCGCAAGCGAGGATTTTGCCGTCTTCCATCAGGCATTGGAGCATCATTTCGGCGGCGAGCGCCGTCGGTTCGCTCAATACTTCGGCGGCTTGCTGTTTGGTTTCGATACTTTGTGCGAAATGTGCGGCTACGCGTTCGGTCAGATTCATTTAACTGATTATCCTGTAAGGTTTTTTACCCATAAAGGCGGGTTGCTGCCTTCGATTAAGACCGCATCCAGGCGGCAGGGCGTATTGCTCAGATGCTGTGTTTGCAGATAATGTTCCGCACTGCGGTGCAGTTTGGCCAGCTTGGACGGCGTGATGCTGTGGGCAGCCCCGCCGTAAGTCGGCTTCTGGCGGTATTTTACTTCAACAAACAAAATTGTGTTACCGCTTTTGACTATCAAGTCGATTTCGCCAAAAGGGCAATGCCAGTTGCGCGCCAGTAGTTTGCAGCCTTGGGCTTGTAAAAATGCCAGTGCGGCGTCTTCTCCCGCCCGGCCTTGTTTGTGGTTTAAGCGCATAACAATCCCCGTTATAATTAAGGCCTTTCAGACGGCCTGTTTATTCTTATGCAAAAACACTATCAAAAAGCCTGCGACAGTATTATGTCGGGAACATTATACGTGGTGGCTACACCTATCGGCAATTTGGCCGAAATTACCTTGCGTGCGTTGGCTGTATTGGGGCGGGCGGATTTGGTTTGCGCCGAGGATACGCGAGTGACCGCCCAACTTTTGAGCGCATACCAGATTCAGGCTAAATTGCTGAGTGTGCGCGAACACAACGAGCAGCAGATGGCCGATAGAATCATTGCCGAGTTGGCTTCGGGTAAGGTGGTCGCCCAAGTGAGCGATGCGGGTACGCCCGCCGTGTGTGATCCGGGTGCCAAGCTGGCTGCGCGGGTGCGAAATGCCGGTTATAAAGTGGTGCCTGTTGCCGGAGCCAGTGCGGTGATGGCGGCATTGAGTGTGGCGGGGGTGAGCGAGCCGGATTTTTATTTCAATGGTTTTCTGCCGCCCAAGGCGGGAGAGCGTCAAAAACTATTGGCTTCTTGGGCTGAAGCGGATTATCCAATCGTGATGTTTGAAACGCCCCACAGGATTGAAGCGGCTTTAGCTGAAATGGCCGCACTTTTTCCCGAGCGAGGGCTTTTGCTGGCGCGGGAAATATCCAAAACATTCGAAACTTTTTTAAGCGGTTCGGTAGCGGAAGTGCGGGATATGTTGAAAGCCGATAGCAATCAAAGCCGTGGTGAGATGGTGTTGATTCTGCATCCCGCACAGGTGGTGAAACATAGTGATTTGCCCGAAGCGGCACAACAGGTGATGAAGGTATTGGCTGCGGAGCTACCGACCAAGCAGGCTGCCGATTTGGCTGCCAAAATTACGGGAGAAAGTAAAAAGGCGCTGTACGATTTGGCGTTGACTTGGAAAAATCATTGATACGGCGGCCTGATAATAGTTGATAGGTTGTTTGATAAAAATGCCGTCTGAACGTGGTTTCAGACGGCATTATCTATTTTTATCTTATGGTTGAAAGCAGAAGGTTTTACAGAGCTTTAAAGGCTGAAATGCTTGGATACCCAACCGATAATTTCGGCGGCTACTTCTTCGGGACCGCCCGGATTACCAGTGCGTATCCCTTCTTCATCGGCACCCAGTTCCTCTAAAATATCCAATTGCGATTGCAGCATATCCGCCTTCATATAATGGCCTTTTCGAGCCAACATACGTTCTAGGTTGATTTGGTGGGGCGGGGCAAGATGGATAAATACCACTCTGCCTTCGGCTTCGCGTAGGATGTCGCGGTATTTACGCTTGAGTGCCGAACAGGTTACGACACTGTGGCTTGCTCCTTCGCGGCTTTGGCCGCTCATCCAGTCGCGCAGATTGCCTAACCAAGGGTAACGGTCTTCATCAGTGAGCGGAATGCCGTTGCCCATTTTGTCGCGGTTGGCCTGGGTATGGAAATCGTCGCCTTCCGCATACGCACAGTTGAAATATTTTTGCAGGGCTTGGGCCGCGGTGGTTTTACCGCAGCCGCACACGCCCATCACCACAAAATGTACGGTTTGTCCGTTCATGGCGGCTGTCCTTCGAATAAGTTATAAGATACTGAATGCGAGTGCGGAAAGGGCGAAGCCTACAATGGCAATCAGGGCTTGGTTTACCGTCCAGGTTTTCAGGGTAGTGGGCACATCCATATTCAGCAGCCGGCCTACCAGCCAGAAACCGGAGTCATTCACATGGCTGGCGAATACCGAGCCGGCAGCAGTTGCCAATACCACGCAGGCCAATTGCCAATCGCTGTAACCGGCAGCGGCAACGGCCGGAGCCATCAGAGCCGCGGCAGTTGTTAAAGCGACGGTAGCCGAACCTTGTGCGACACGTAATACCAAGGCAACCAAAAAGCAGCCGAGCAATACGGGAATACCCATGTCGGCCATGCTGTCGGCCAAGGCTTTGCCGATACCTGATGCACGCAATACGCCGCCGAACATGCCGCCCGCACCGGTAATCAGAATTACCGAGCAAACAGGAGCCAGCGCGCCGTCAATGGTTTTTTCCAAAGCAGAAGCCTGCTCGCCGCGTTTGCGCCCCAATACATACATGGCAACCAATACCGAAATCAACAATGCGATTGGGGTCGAACCGATCATACGCAGGGTTTGTACCCAAGTTTCGTCTGCGCTGACTACTTTTTCACTGATTAAGGTGGCCAAGCCGGTATTCATAAAAATCAGCAGCATCGGAATCAGCATAATGCCGATGACAGTACCCGCTTTGGCGGGTTGTTTCGGTTGGTCGTTATCTTGTGCGCCGCCGCTGAGTAAATCCGGTACGGGTACATGGATGCGTTTGCTTAAGAATTGGCCGAGCAGATAACCGCTCACGTACCAAGTAATTACAGCCAACGGCAAACCGAGTAACAATACTTGGCCGACACCTGCACCGTAAAATTCACCAGCGGCAATCGGGCCCGGATGCGGCGGCAGGAAAACGTGCATTACCGAAAAAGCACCGATAGACGATAATCCGTAAGCCAATACGGGTGCTTTCATACGGCGTGCGGTTGCGAAAACGATAGGCAGCATGACTACCAAACCGGCGTCGAAGAAAATCGGAAAACCGAAAATCAAAGAGGCGATACCCAGAGCAAAGGGAGCGCGCTTTTCACCAAACATACGCACCAAAGCATCTGCCAACGATTGTGCGCCGCCTGATGTTTCGACCAGGCGGCCGAGCATCGCGCCTAACCCGACCAATATCGCCACATTGCCCAGTGTGCCGCCGAAGCTTTTAATCAAAACGTCGTTAACGATACTGCCCATGGGGAGGCCTGTTGCGATGGCGGTTATCAGGCTGACTAAAACCATCGTCAGCAGCGCATGCACGCGGAATTTTATGATCAGCACTAAAATCAGTGCGATGGCGGCAGCGGCAATCCCTAATAAAGGGCCGGTGCCCAAAGTTTGGGTCCAGTTGTCCATAAGTTACTCCTGTATGATGTTTGATAACGGAAATCTCTTTCTTTAAGGAAAATATCCGAAGTTCTGTATATGATTGATTTTAGTTTCCGACAGATTTCGGAATGTAGCGGAATGTAACTGCACTTTATCAGTTGTGCAAATAATGATTCTGACTTGTGTCAAAATTGAATTTATTTTTAACAATTTGATAGATATAAAAAATAAAATGCGTTAAATGTAATTTTTAACGCATTTTATTTCATAGTGATGTATTTTTTTGTAAGAAATATTTAGGTTTTCTCAGCCTTTAGACGGCCTTGGCGGTGCGCCGGCGGGTTGTTTGAAGCGGTTGTAAGAAAAGAGATATTGCTCCGGAAATCGGTGTATCCACGCTTCGACATTATCGTTAATCAGTTGTACATCGTTTTCTGTTTGACCGCTGAGTGCGCCTTGCAAAGGTTCGATATGTAAGGCAAAGCCGTCTCCGTTGGGAAGGCGCTCGCCGCAAAAAAACAAAGTGGCCACATTGCTCACATTGGCTAATTTGGCCGCCAGCGTCATGGTGTAGGCTTCGCGGTTGAAAAAGCGGGCCCAAATACCGTCGCCGCCGCCGGGTACTTGGTCGGGTAGAACGATGGTAGCCTCTGCCGAGCGCAAAGCTTTTACGATCTGCTTTACCCCCTGCATATTGGCCGGTGCGGTACGGCCGTTGTCACGCACCCGGCCTGCATTCATGATTTCGCCAAGCCACTCGATTTTGGGCGGGCGGTACATGGCGGTTAAAGGGAACGGCAGGTGTTGGCTGATATAGCGTCCGGCCAAATCATAGCTGCCCAAATGAGGCGTAATTAAAAGCAGCCCTTTGCCCGCATTCAAGGCCGTCTGAATATGTTCCCAGCCGTACACTTCTTTAAACAATCCCGCAATTTCTTCGCTCGGGCGAGTCCAAGCGATCGGCAGTTCCAAACCGCCTTTCATGGTTTCCCGACAAACCGCTTTAATCAGCGTGTCGGTATTTGTGTTGTCTGTTATAATTCCAGCCGATTGAATGTTCTCGCGGATCCGTGCGCGCAGTTTCGGCTGGGTGTGATAGGCCAAAGTGCCGATAAGGTTGCCCATATGGTGCAGCAGAGGCAGCGGAATGGCGGCGATGAAGCGGAACAGCAAGGATATGATTTTTTGCATGGCGGTATATTATTCGGATAAGCATCAGGCTTATTTTAGCAAAGCCCGCCTACCAACCGCGAGAAAATACATGAGCGAATTTTTATTTACTTCCGAATCGGTTTCCGAAGGCCATCCCGATAAAGTGGCCGACCAAATTTCCGATGCCATTTTGGATGCCATTCTGAGCCAGGATCCGACCGCACGTGTGGCGGCGGAAACGTTGGTTAATACTGGTTTGTGCGTGCTGGCGGGCGAAGTCAGCACCACTGCCCATGTCAACTATATCCAAGTGGCGCGCGAAACCATCAAGCGTATCGGTTACAACAGCTCCGAAATGGGTTTTGATGCAGAGGGTTGCGCCGTTATGGTGTGCTACGACGAGCAATCTCCCGATATCGCCCAAGGCGTAAATGAAGGCGAAGGTGTGGATTTGGATATGGGCGCGGGCGACCAAGGCCTGATGTTCGGCTATGCTTGTGACGAAACCCCCGCACTGATGCCGTTTGCCATCTACTATGCCCACCGTTTGATGCAACGCCAAAGCGAAGTCCGCAAAGACGGCCGTTTGCCATGGTTACGTCCGGATGCCAAAGCACAGCTGACTTGCGTATACGATGCAGAAACAGGCAAAGTAAAACGTATCGATACGGTGGTGTTATCTACCCAGCACGAGCCGCATATCGAGCGCGACGAGCTGATCGAAGCCGTAAAAGAGTATATCATCAAGCCGGTATTGCCGGCGGAAATGCTGACCGAAGACACTAAGTATCTGATTAACCCGACAGGCCGTTTCGTGATTGGCGGACCGCAAGGCGATTGTGGTCTGACAGGCCGTAAAATTATTGTGGATACCTATGGTGGAGCCGCACCGCACGGCGGCGGCGCATTCTCGGGTAAAGATCCTACCAAGGTAGACCGTTCTGCCGCTTATGCATGCCGTTACGTAGCGAAAAACATTGTAGCCGCAGGTTTGGCCGACCAATGCCAGATTCAGATTTCTTACGCGATCGGTATCGCTCAACCGACCTCTATCGCCATCGATACTTTCGGCACCGGCAAAATTTCGGAAGAGAAGCTGATTAATCTGGTCCGCGAACACTTTGATTTGCGGCCGAAGGGCATCATCCAAATGCTCGACTTGCAACGCCCGATTTATAGCAAAACCGCTGCTTACGGCCACTTTGGCCGTGAAGAGCCGGAATTCACTTGGGAGCGTACCGATAAAGCTGCCGCATTAAAAGCAGCGGCGGGCTTGTAATACATTATTCTGAGAGATGCGCGGCGGTACATGATTGAATGTACCGCCGCTTTTTCTATTGTGTAAATATCCTGATGGCTGATTGGTAATAAACATACTAAGGCCGTCTGAAAGCTTGAACAGATGCGTTTACAAAAAACTTTCCGTGTAGATAGCAGATTAACAGGCCGGTGCCGGCAGAGATGCGCCGCCCGTATCATGCGTTTCTTATCCGATTGGATTTTGAAAATTTCCTTCAAAGTTTCCTACTGTTTGGCTCTGCAAGTTTTCAGACGGCCTTAGGGAACAATGTTAAAATAGCCGTTTATTTGCCATCTAGTTCAGACGGCCAGTCTGTTTATCCGAATGCTCACCGATCTCGAAAAAAACGCTATCCGCGACCACTATCAAAATATCGGCAAAAATCTGCCCAATTTCCGTCCGCGTGCCTCACAGCGGCAGATGATCGCCGCTATTGCCAATGCTTTTTCACGCAGCAAAAGCCGTGCCGAAGGTGAAGAAGCGCCCAAGCGGGAGGGCGAGAGTATCGCCGTGATCGAGGGGCCGACAGGCGTCGGAAAAAGTTTGGCTTATCTTTTGGCCGGCGGCATTATGGCGCAAACACGGGGTAAGCGGCTGATCGTGTCCAGCGCTACTGTTGCATTGCAAGAGCAGCTGGTAGACCGTGATTTGCCGTTTCTGGTGGAGCATTCCGGCTTGGAAATGAGTTTTGCGTTGGCCAAAGGCCGTGGGCGTTATCTTTGCCCTTACAAGCTTTACCAGCTCACCCAAAGCAATGCCCAGCAGAACCTGCTTGGCTTTGAAGAAGCACCGGCCGTTTTGTGGGATAGCAAACCCAAGCCCGAAGAATTGGCATTGTTGCGTGATATGGCCGACCGTTTTGCCGCCCGCAGTTTCAACGGCGACCGTGACAGTTGGCCTGAAAAAATAGATGACACTGTTTGGTTTAAAGTCACTAACGACCGTCACGGCTGTTTGAAAGCTGCTTGCCCTAACCGTGCGGAATGCCCGTTTTACCTGGCGCGCGAAGTATTGGAAACCGTAGATGTAGTCGTAGCTAACCACGACTTGCTGCTTTCCGATATCGGTATGGGCGGCGGCGTGATTCTGCCCGCGCCGGAAAACAGTTTTTACTGTATCGATGAGGCGCACCATCTGCCTAAAAAAGCCCTCAGCCAGTTTGCCGCCGAACATTCGTGGAACACCGCCGCGTGGACTTTGGAAAAATTACCGGCCCTCACCGGCAAAATAGCCATGGTGACGGATAAAGCGGAAATGGCGAATTTGGCCGACGAAGCGGCTGCCGCTTTGTTGGAAAGTTTGCACGAATGGCAATACCACTTGGGAGACGAGCCTGATTTGATGCCGTCTGAAAACAACGAATCCATTTGGTTGTGGCAGGACGGTAAGATTCCCGAATCGTTAGAGTTGTTGGTTTCCAATACAGCCGTGGCCGCACGCAGTTTGCTCAAACATCTTTACGGGTTGAATGATGCTCTTGCCGCTTCCCGCCGCGATAAAGAGCAAGACGGCGCGCTGATAGACCGTTTAAGCGGCGAGTTCGGTATGTTTGTGGCGCGTGCCGAACAAATCAGTGCAGTATGGGATTTGATGGCAACCGTGCCTGCCGAAGGCGAAGAACCGTTGGCCAAATGGGTGAGCCGTTCGACGGGCGAGAAAAATGATTATATCTTCAATGCCAGCCCTATCAGCAGTGCCAGTCATTTGGCCAACTGCTTGTGGCGTCGTGCAGCCGGAGCGGTGTTGACTTCAGCCACCTTGCAATCATTGGGTAATTTCAACCTGATTATGCGTCAAACCGGATTGCAGTGGCTGCCTGAAACGACCACCTTGGCACTGCCCAGCCCGTTTGATTTCGATGCCCAAGGCGAACTGTATATCCCGCCGCTGTCCGCCAGCCCGAAAGATCCGGCCGCCCATACCGATGAAATTGTCGAATGGCTGCCGAAGCTGATTTCTCTCGAAGAGCCCATTGGTACGCTGGTGTTGTTCAGTTCGCGCCGGCAAATGCAAGATGTCGCTTTGCGTTTGCCTGCCGATTATCTGCCGCTGTTGTTGGTACAGGGTGAGCTTTCCAAAGCCGTTTTACTACAAAAGCATTACGAAGCGATTGAGGCCGGGCGGCCCAGCATTATTTTCGGGTTAGACAGTTTTGCAGAGGGGCTTGATTTGCCCGGTGAGGCTTGTGTGCAGGTGGTGATTGCCAAGTTGCCGTTTTCCATGCCCGATAATCCCATCGAGAAAACCCAAAGCCGTTGGATTGAGCAGCGCGGAGGCAATCCGTTTATTGAAATTACCGTACCTGAAGCGAGTATCAAGCTGGTGCAGGCGGTAGGCCGTTTGATTCGCACAGAAAGCGATTACGGAAGAGTGACCATATTGGATAACCGTGTGCGCACACAGCGTTACGGTAAGCAGTTGTTGGCGTGTTTGCCGCCGTTTAAGCGTATCGGCTGACTATCTTATCCCTAGTGATATTGATGTTAGCGTAATATCTGGAAAACAAATGCCGTCTGAAAAATCTTTCAGACGGCATTTGTTTTCTGTGTTAGGAATGTTTGGAGAGTATTAAATAATTCAATGCACTCACATTTGTTTAAAGTAAGCCAGTAGTGTTTGCGGCAGCCAATTGAGATGGCCGCGCCCGCTACCGCTGACAAAGCCGACATGGCCGCCTTGTGCGGGTTGGTAGAGGGTTACATATTTAGAAACCTCTTTTTCAGACGGCAAAGCTTCGGGAGGGAGGAAAGGGTCGTTTACCGCGTTAAGCAACAATAAGGGAATGCCGACATCGTGTAGCAGTGGTTTGCTGGATGCCCGCCGGTAATAATCTGCGGCATCGGCAAAGCCGTGTAGCGGAGCGGTGAAGGCATTGTCGAAATCACGCAAGGTGCGGCAGCGGTTTAAGTATTCGGTATTGAAATTGAAAGCGCGTGCTTTGGGCAGAAGGGTGTTGAGAAAGTAGCGGGTGTAGAGCAGGCGTGTCGTGCCGCGGTCGAAGCGCGTTCCGGCGGCAGTCAAATCGAGTGGAGCCGAAATAGCCGCGGCGGCTTTTGGAATGGCGCAGCCTCCGGCTTCGCCGAGATATTTTGCCAGAGCATTACCGCCGAGTGAAACGCCCGCTGCATAGATAGTGCGGTAACGTGCAGCTAATGTTTGCAGCATAAACCCGATTTCGCGGCTATCGCCCGAGTGGTAGTAAACCGGAGCAGTGTTGGGAACGCCGCCGCAACCGCGGAAGTGGGCGACTACTCCGTTCCAACCGCGACGGGCTACTGCTTCCATCAACGCTACCGCATAATGGCTACGGCTGCTGCCTTCCAAACCGTGAAATAAAACCACCAATGGTGCGTCTTTATCCGCACTGTCGATAAAATCATAGGCGACCAGCGTTTGCCCTGTGCTGTCGGGCAGCATTTCGCGGCGGTAGAGGGGTGGGGGCGGTTGAAGTGCTTTGGCATAGAGTGTTTGCAAATTACCGCCCACCAGCCAGCGGGGTGTGTGCAGAATGGGTAGGTTGTGTGGAACCGGGGTTGCCATGTTGAGATAAGTCCCTATGGTATAATTTGTTTTATTATAAATGATTTGATTGGAAGCGTTTTATGGGCTCGACAAATAATTGGCTGCACTGGGAAAGGTGGGCTGATAAAACGATGTTGTTCGGCGGGGATCTGTTGGAAGCCTTGGTGATTTTGCTGGTTGGAAAATGGATTGTCGGCAGGATTATCGCTTTGGTACAAAAAGCATTTGCCCGGTCGAAGGTGGATAAAACTTTGGCAGGTTTTATCATAAATGTACTCAATATCTTGTTGTTGGTTTTTGTGTTGATGACTGCGCTCAGTAAGGTAGGTGTGCCGACTAATTCGGTTGCGGCATTGATCGGCGGTGCGGGTTTGGCGGTCGGTTTGGCTTTGAAAGACCAGCTTTCCAATTTTGCCGCAGGCGTACTGATCATTTTGTTCCGACCGTTTAAAGTGGGTGATTTTATTCGTGCGGGCGATAAAGAAGGATATGTTTTGGAAATTAAAATCGTGCAAACTTCTTTGCGGACCGATGCCAACGAAGAGGTGATTATTCCCAACGGCGTATTGATGAGCAGTAGTATTGTTAATAAATCATCATTGCCGCAAAGGCGGGCGCAGGTGGTGGTAGGCGTGGGTTATGGTGCGGATTTGCAAGCGGCCAAGGCGGCTGTGTTACGTGCGGCTACCGAGCATCCGAAAAATATTGAAACGGTCAATCCGGCTACGGTACAGATAACCAATTTGGGATCCGGATCGATTGAAATCACCTTATGGGCATGGACGGAAGAGGCCGATTGGTGGGATTTCCAATGCGATCTGAACGAACGGGTAGTCGAAAATCTTCGTGCAGCGAATATCAGTATGCCGTTTCCGCAGTAACTTCCGTATTGGTATATTGCGGGCCGTCTGAAATTATGTTTCAGACGGCCTGAGTGTTTTCCGCTACCAAACGTTACACAACGATCGCGCCCATTGAGTCCGTAGGTTTGAAGGCTGCCAAAATGCCTTCGATAATGCCGATGACTCCGGGGATAAATGTCCAGCTGAACAAGAAGTATAAAATACCCATCCATACGCGTCCGGCGCAAAATTTATGTACCCCGAACGAGCCAAACAGTAAAGCCATGGCAACATAAAGGGCTTTATTGCAGGTATGCGGATAAGATGCGGCGTAAGAAACCGGTTGCATAGGATTGTTTCCTTCTTAATTAAAAACGTTATGCTCGATAAATGGGGCAGTAGCGGCGAAAATTAAAGTTTAAATATCGGTAAAGAAAAGCAAAAAACAAACGGGCTGCTATCGGTCGTCCGGGTTTGTCGAAAAGGCGGTAAACCGTTGCTGGCCGGTTTCGAATACAAAAGCATCCAGCGGCATATCGTGCGGTTCATGCGGAAAGCGGCCTTCATAATATTGGCAGGCAAATCCGACGCCGATTTTTTTTGGTTGCAGACGGTGGCGTGCGGCAGCCAACGATGCATCGTAATAGCCGCCGCCTTGTCCGAGCCGGTAGCCGAAACGGTCAACACCTACCAGGGGCAGCAGCAACAGGTTTAGGCGGTGGATGCGTATTTTCCGGCCTATAAATTGCGGAATATCCGGTCGGCGGCAGCGGCGTTTGCGTTCGGCTTTGGCATCGGTTTCGGGGTATGGGGTAAACCAAAGCCGTAAAGCGTCGGCTTCAATATAGGGCAGATAAACTTGTGCACCGCGTTGTCTTGCTTTGCGGGCAAAGTCATGCAGACTTAATTCACTGCCTACCGGCCAATAGATGCCGATGCGGGCATGGCGTTTGATATATCGGTAAAGATTGCGGTTGGCTTTGCGCGTGGCACGGGTGCGCTCGCTTGAGCTCAAGCCTTTGCGGGCGAGACGGAATTGCCGGCGTAGGGCGGATTTTTCGTTTTTCAGCATGATGGTCGTGAGGATAGGTTAACGGGTAAGCGGATAAACCGTGTGGCAAATATCCTATGGTAATCGTGCAATTGGCCTGTAACACCCAAATATGCCGTTAAGGCCAAATTAGGTATAAGGGCCGTCTGAAAAAGAAAAATATGTGCGGGTAGCGTTTGGTAAGTTTTTCAGACGGCATTTCTTGATTAAAAGCAATCGGCGGCTTAGTAAGCTTAGCCTGGCGAATTGTTAAGTTTGTGCTAGGAGGTTCCGTCCTTGCTGGATATAGTTTTGCATTTCATCGTCAGGAACCATGCTGCCGCCGGTGCTCCAAATCAAATGGGTAGCATTGGCTAACTGGCTGCGGTTGAAGCGTTGCCTGATGCGGTATGCCGAGTTTTCCGCCAGAATGCGCCCGTAGCCGGCAATGCCCGCGGCGGCAGAAGGCTCTACAAATATGCCGTCGCTGTCGGCCAGTAGGGCGAGCAAGCGGAATAGCTCGTCATCATCTACCGTATAGTAGCCGCTGATGAGCCGCTGCATGGCACGTCCCACTAATCCCGAAGGGCGGCCTACGGCCAAACCATCGGCGGCTGTTCGGTTATCAAGGCCGATATCGGCAACGGAAATTTGGTCGTGCAGACCACTGTATACACCCAGCATCATGCAGGGCGAACGAGTGGGCTCGGCAAAGAAACAGTGTACGTTCTCACCGAACGCCAGCTTTAAGCCGAAAGCCACGCCGCCCGGTCCGCCGCCGACACCGCATGGCAGATAAACAAATAGGGGATGGTTGCTATCGACCTCTATACCGTGTGTTGCAAACTGCTGTTTGAGTCTCTCACCCGCAACGGCATAGCCTAAAAATAATTGGGCAGAATGCTCGTCATCTACAAAATGGCAGTAAGGATTGGCAGCTGCCTGTGCGCGGCCGGCGGCAACGGCTTCGCCATAATCTCCGGTGTATTCGACTACGGTAACGCCTGCCGTGCGCAGTTTGTCTTTTTTCCATTGGCGGGCATCGGCAGACATATGCACGCTGGCTTTAAAGCCGAGCTTTGCCGCCATAATTCCGATGGAAAGCCCCAGATTGCCTGTGGAACCGACAGCGATTTCGTGTTGTGAGAACAGGGCTTTGGCAGGTGCTGCCGCAAGCATCGCATAATTGGATTGATGCGTTATCAGCCCATTGGTAACGGCTAATTTTTCGGCATGATGCAGTACTTCGTAAATGCCGCCCCGAGCTTTAATCGAGCCGGAAACAGGCAGTTGGTGGTCGGCTTTCAGCCAAAGGCGTCCGGTATCGGTAAGGCCGTGCCGATCGGTTAATATTTGTTGTAATTCGGGTAATAAGTAGAGCGGACTTTCAATTATCCCCCCGGCCATTGCGGTTTCGGGAAAGGCCGTCTGAATATAGGCGGCGAAGCGTTGCAGGCGCCGGGCGGCGTCATCTACGTCGGTTTTGTTAAACGGCACATCGCTGATGGCCTCATCATACGGAGGCAGCTCAGGAAACCATTCGGTTTCTTGTGCGGAGGCAAGCTGCTTGATTAAAGGATCTTGGGCATTAAGATGCAGATACATATTTTCAGACGGCCTGTTTGAAAGTTAAATAGATAGTGTTGTTCACACATTAAAATCAGTCGGGCAAACAACTTCTAGAGTTATGGCGCAAGATTAATTTATTTGAGGCTTGAAGCAGGCTAACCGAAAACAGGCCGTCGGTGCAATATGGATTATCAATTTCCCTTGGTTGAACTGGCACAATTTAGTTATTGTGTAAAGTAGCCAGCCACCTGGCAAGCCGGTAAAGGCAGGTGGATTCAGTGTAGAATGCTTTATTTTTCACCGGGTAAACGTAAGCCGGCTTTCCGGTACGGAAACTTAAGGAGGAAACTATGTGGCACATTGTAGCTATCGGCTATTTGTTTGTTACCATCATGTTTGCCGCCGCCCAACCCAGTATCGCACGCGTACTGATTTATTTGATATTTTGGTCGGTACTGCCTAGCTTGTTTGTGTTTTGGGTAGTAAAAACCCGGCGGCGCAACCGATTGGAAAAGCTGCAACAGCAAAAAAATGAAAAGGCATAATAAAACTTTTCATACGGCCTTGTTTCTTATATAATTTCGCAGCTTCATTTCGGAAGCGGTTTTTTTTATTTTTGAAACGCTCGCACTTTGCGCCAAAGGGTGCTTATTAATCAATAAGTTCTGTGCGCACAAGTGTATGCTTTAACCCTTTAAGGAATATTATGTCTCAAGTTACTATGCGCCAAATGCTGGAAGCAGGCGTTCACTTCGGCCACCAAACCCGTTACTGGAATCCGAAAATGGAACAATACATTTTCGGTGCCCGCAATAAAATCCATATCGTAAACTTGGAAAAAACCTTGCCGTTGTTCCAAGAAGCACAAGACGTGGTACGCCGTTTGGTAGCCAATAAAGGTACCGTATTGTTCGTAGGTACCAAACGCCAGGCGCGTGACATCATCCGCGAAGAAGCTACCCGTGCCGGTATGCCTTTCGTAGATCACCGTTGGTTGGGCGGTATGTTGACCAACTACAAAACCGTTAAACAATCTATCAAACGCTTGGAAGAGAAATCAGCCATCTTGGAAAAAGCTGCCGAAAGCGGCTTTAATAAGAAAGAAATTCTCGACATGCAGCGCGAAGTTGAAAAACTGGAGCGCTCTTTGGGCGGTATCAAAGATATGAAAGGTTTGCCGGATGCGATTTTCGTAATCGATACCGGTTACCAAAAAGGTACTTTGGTAGAAGCCGAAAAATTGGGTATTCCAGTGATTGCCGTTGTTGATACCAACAACAGCCCTGACGGTGTGAAACACGTTATCCCGGGTAACGATGACTCTGCCAAAGCTATCCGTCTGTATTGCCGCGGTATTGCCGATGCAGTATTGGAAGGCAAAAACCAAGCCGTACAGGAAACCGTTGCAGCTGCTCAAGCTGCTGCCGAGCAGACTGCCGAATAAAGCAGTATATGCGAAAGGGGCAACGCCCCTTTTTTCAGGCGGCCTGAATGCTTTTTAAAGGCAGGCGGCCTGAGTCAGTTTTTGATGCGGCGGTATTGGCCGCCGCATTCCGCTAAAAATTTAGGAGTAAGAAAATGTCTGCAATTACCGCAAAAATGGTTGCCGATTTGCGTGCCGCTACCGGTTTGGGCATGATGGAATGCAAAAAAGCCTTGGTTGAAGCCGAAGGCAATATGGAAAAAGCCGAAGAAATCCTGCGTATTAAATCTGGTGCGAAAGCCGGTAAATTGGCTGGTCGTACTGCTGCCGAAGGCGTATTGGCTTATGCTATAGAAGGTAATGTCGGCGTATTGGTTGAAGTAAACTGCGAAACCGACTTCGTTGCCAAAGATGCAGGCTTTGTGGCATTTGCTAATTCAGTAGCAAAAACTGCTGCTGAGAAAAAACCGGCTACTTTGGAAGAGCTGAGTGCCTTGGTAGAAGAAGAGCGTAAAGCAATTATTGCCAAATTGGGTGAAAATATGTCTGTACGCCGCTTTGAAATTATCGAAACCGATAATAACCTGACTGCTTACATCCATGGTGCATTGGCTACCGAAGGTGTATTGGTTGAATACAAAGGTGCCGAAGATGTAGCCCGTAAAGTGGGCATGCACATTGTTGCTGCTAAGCCGCAATGTGTATCTGAAAGCGAAGTGGATGCGGAAACCGTTGAAAAAGAGCGTCGTATTTACACCCAACAAGCTATCGAATCAGGAAAACCTGCCGATATCGCAGAAAAAATGGTAGAAGGCCGCATCAAGAAATTCTTGGCTGAAGTGACTCTGAACGGCCAAGCTTTCGTGATGAATCCTGATCAAACCGTAGCTCAATTCTTGAAAGAGAACGGCGCTGAAGTTGTGCGTTTTGTGCGTTACAAAGTAGGTGACGGTATTGAGAAAAAAGAAGTGGATTACGCTGCTGAAGTAGCTGCTGCTGCCAAAGTGTAAGGCTGCTGTGAAAAAAAGCACTCGGATTCAGTCGAATCGGGGTGCTTTTTTTTGGCAAAAAATATATGTTAGGGTTGCCGGCTATTATGTTTTGATGCTGGTTGTATAATCTCTACCAGATTGTCCGATTGTCAAATCAACGAGTGGCTTTTGCAATTTTTAACGTAAAATCAGAGTACAATGCACGACGATAAAGCATTGTTAAAAAGTAAGCGGTTGCTTTCAGCAAGCTGCTGTTTGTATAGAAATCCATTTTCACCAACTCTTCGCAGATGTAAGGCTGCTTCCTTACATTAGTAGAAATTTCTAAGGCTGTAACCATTGCTGTATTTTTCAACAAAATACCGTGGTTTCAGACGGCCTGCCAATAAAGCCCTATTCTTAAAGAAAGCAAGGTATTCGAATGACTCAGCAAACCAAATACAAACGCGTTTTATTGAAACTTTCAGGTGAAGCATTGCAAGGTCAAGATGCTTTCGGCATCAACCGCGAAACCATCATGCAGATTGTCGGACAGGTAAAAGAAATAATCGATATGGGAGTACAGGTCGGCGTGGTAATTGGCGGCGGTAATATTTTCCGTGGTGTGGCGACTCAAGCACAAGGTATGGATAGGGCAACAGCCGATTATATGGGCATGATGGCTACGGTGATGAATGCCTTGGCTTTGAAGGATGCCTTCGAATCACTAGGTGTAAAAGCCCGTGTGCAGTCTGCACTTTCTATGCAGCAAATAGCTGAAACTTATGCCCGTCCGAAAGCCATCCAATACTTGGAAGAAGGGAAAGTGGTTATCTTTGCCGCGGGTACTGGTAATCCTTTCTTTACTACCGATACGGCAGCTTCTTTGCGCGGTGCCGAAATGAACTGCGATATCATGTTGAAAGCGACAAATGTTGATGGGGTTTATACGGCTGATCCGAAAAAAGACCCAAGTGCAACGCGTTACCAAACCATCACATTTGATGAGGCTATCAGCAAAAATCTGCGCGTTATGGATGCGACGGCTTTTGCCTTATGCCGTGAGCAAAAGCTCAATATTGTCGTGTTTGCTATTGCTAAAGAAGGTGCGCTCAAGCGTGTGATTCAAGGCGAAGATGAAGGCACTTTGGTACATTATTAATCTGTTGGCCAGGCCTGATAACGGGCCTGTTGCCCTTGAGTAATGTGCTTTGCTTGTCGTAAAGCTTCAGGCGCGGTACTATGCGCTCTTATCAAATATTCAGGCCGCTTGAAAACTTTACAATAGATTTCAGACGGCCTCTGCCCTATTATTGTTTATCATCTGTTTAAGAGAATGAAAATATGATTAATGAAATTCAAAAAACTGCTGAAAGCAAAATGCAGCGTTCATTCGAAGTATTGAAAGAAAACTTGGCTAAGGTTCGCACCGGTCGCGCCCATACCGGCTTGCTTGATCAAGTAGAAGTGGAGTATTACGGAAGCCCTGTGCCTGTCAGCCAAGTAGCCAATGTAACTTTGATCGATGCACGCACTATCGGAGTCAAACCTTTTGAAAGCAATATGGCCGCTCCCATTGAAAAGGCTATCCGTGATTCAAACTTAGGCTTAAATCCTGCTTCTGTGGGCGATTTGATCCGTGTGCCGATGCCTATGCTGACCGAAGAGCGCCGTAAAGACCTGATTAAAGTAGTGCGTGGAGAAGCAGAGGAAGGACGCGTGGCCATCCGCAATGTGCGCCGTGATGCGAATAATGATTTCAAACGTATGCTGAAAGATAAAGAAGTATCGGAAGATGATGCACGCCGCGCCGAAGAGCAGATCCAAAAATTGACCGATAAATATATCGCCGAGGTTGATAAACTTCTTGCCGTTAAAGAAGAAGATCTGATGGCTATTTAAATATCGGAGTAGCCTGATGAGCAGTAGTAGTACGCAAACCATACTCGAGCACACACAAATTCCGCGCCATATCGCCGTGATTATGGATGGTAATGGCCGCTGGGCAAAAAAACGTCTGCTGCCGCGTGTAATGGGGCATAAAAAGGGATTAAATGCGCTTGAGAATATGGTAAAGCGTTGTGCTGCTTTAGGTGTACGGCATTTAACTGTTTTTGCGTTTTCTACCGAAAATTGGCGGCGCCCGGAAGAAGAGGTTTCTTTTCTGATGGGGCTGTTTTTACAGGCTTTGCAAAAACAAGTGGTGCGTTTGCATGAAAACAATATGCGGCTTCGTGTGATTGGGGATCGTAGCCGGTTTAATGTCGAGATTATCCGCGGTATCGATCAGGCAGAAGCACTGACTGCCAACAATACAGGGTTAACCTTGGCTATTGCCGCGGATTATGGCGGCCGATGGGATATCCTTCAGGCGGCTAATAAATTAATTGCAGAAGGAGCCGGGGAGATTACCGAAGAAGGTTTGGCGCGCCATTTGATGTTGGGCGGCGCGCCTGAACCGGACTTATTTATCCGAACCGGCGGAGAAACGCGCATCAGTAATTTTCTTTTATGGCAGTTGGCCTATACCGAGCTATATTTTACCGACACTTTATGGCCTGACTTTGACGATGCCGCCATAGATATGGCGATTGCTTCCTACCAAACCCGAGAGCGTCGCTTCGGCCGGACATCAGAGCAACTGCCGCCCGAGCAACAAAGGGGAGAATAGATTGTTATGTTAAAACAACGTGTGATTACTGCTCTAATATTGCTGCCCCTTATGCTGGGTATGCTGTTTTATGCTTCCGATGTGTTTTGGGCGTTATTTTCAGGGCTGATTGCGTTGCTGGCTTTGTGGGAATATACCCGTATGAGCGGCTTTAGCGGCGAGCAAAACCATCGTTATTTGGGTTTTACCGCACTATTCGGTGTGGTTGCTTATGCCGGTAATTGGGTTCTGCCACCAATAGTCTGGTTGGCTGTATTGTTGTTCTGGTTGGTTGCCATGCCGTTATGGCTGATTAAAAAATGGAAGCTACAGGCAAATTGGAAAGCTTACAGCGTAGGCTGGATATTGATGGTCCCCTTCTGGTTTGCATTGGTTACCTTGCGGCCGAGTACAGAAGCCGCAACTTCGCTACTGGCTGTGATGGGTTTGGTATGGATTGCGGATATCGCCGCATATTTTTGTGGTAAAGCATTCGGTAAGCGCAAGCTTGCGCCTGCTATCAGCCCGGGAAAAAGTTGGGAAGGGGCAATCGGTGGCGCGTTATGTGTGGCCGTTTATTTGACATTGGTAATGAATGCAGGTTGGTTGGCTTTCGATACTTCTTGGATAGGCACAATTTGTATTGGTTTGATACTGACGGTAGTCAGCGTAGGGGGCGACTTGTTGGAAAGTTGGTTGAAACGTTCTGCCGGTATTAAAGACAGTAGTAACCTGCTGCCCGGACACGGCGGCGTATTTGATCGTGTCGACAGCTTAATTGCAGTATTGAGCGTTTATGCTGCAATGACAGTATTATTCGCATAACTAATATTTCAGACGGCATTGCATATTCGGCAGGCCGTCTGAATTTGCCTTTTTAGGCGGTTGTATAAATATCAAGATCGCATCAATATTTTAGTGCGGTTTTTAAATAAGAACCAAATCATGACCCGACAAGTCTTAACCGTTTTGGGAAGTACCGGCAGCATCGGTGAGAGTACGCTTGATGTAGTGGCACGACATCCCGACAAATTTCGTATTTTTGCTTTGGCCGGCCACAAACAGGTACAGAAATTAGCCGAACAATGTTTGGCCTTTCGCCCTCAATACGCCGTGGTGGCGGATGCCGAACATGCTTCACAGCTCTCGCAACGATTGATTGAGGTGCACTGTGAAACTGAGGTATTGTATGGTCGACAGGCTTTAATTGATGTTGCAGAAGCAGAAGAGGTCACTGCGGTGATGGCTGCGATTGTTGGAGCGGCAGGACTACCGTCGGCATTGGCTGCCGCCCGTGCAGGCAAGACTATTTATCTGGCTAATAAAGAAACCTTGGTTGTGTCCGGTGCCCTGTTTATGCAGACGGCCAAAGATAGTGGCGCCTGGGTTTTGCCGGTCGATAGCGAGCATAATGCTATTTACCAAGTATTGCCGACGAATTATCGGGGCGGATTGGATGAACACGGGATACGGTCAATCATCCTGACTGCTTCGGGCGGCCCTTTTTTAAATACCGATTTGGCTGATTTTGTAAGTATTACGCCGGCTCAAGCAGTGAAGCATCCTAACTGGAGCATGGGACAGAAGATTTCGGTAGATTCAGCCACTATGATGAATAAGGGCTTAGAGCTGATTGAGGCGCATTGGTTATTCCAATGCCCGCCCGACAGACTCGAAGTCGTAATTCACCCGCAAAGTGTGATTCACAGTATGGTACGCTATTTGGATGGTTCGGTACTGGCACAAATGGGAACTCCTGATATGCGAACGCCGATAGCCTATTGTTTGGGATTGCCTGAGCGTATCGAGTCGGGTGTGGATGCTTTGGATTTCGGTAGTTTAGGCGGTTTGACTTTTAGCAAGCCCGACTTTGTCCGATTTCCTTGTTTGAAATTGGCCTATGATGCAATGTATGCGGGCGGTGGTGCGCCGTGCGTGTTGAATGCCGCTAATGAAGAGGCAGTAGCCGCTTTTTTGCAGAGTAAGATCCGCTTTACTGATATTGCACAAGTAGTGGAACATTGTTTACAGCAGGAATTTTCAGACGGCCTAAATGATTTGGACGGTTTGTTGGCGCAGGATACGGAAACCCGTTCCCACGCGCAACAATATATTTCCGGTTTGCAGGGTTAAGGATTAGTTTTGACTATTTTAGCTTTTATTGTTGCTATTTTGATTTTGGTGAGCCTGCATGAATTTGGCCACTATGCCGTTGCACGCCTGTTTGGCGTGAAAGTATTGCGGTTTAGTGTCGGATTCGGCAAGCCGTTTTATAAGAAAAAGCGGGGAGATACCGAATGGTGCCTGGCACCGATTCCGTTGGGTGGTTATGTCAAAATGGTCGACACCCGGGAAGGCCCGGTGCCAGAAGCCGACTTGCCCTACGCTTTCGACAAACAGCACCCGGCAAAGCGTATCGCGATTGTAGCAGCCGGCCCGCTTACTAATTTACTGTTGGCAGTATTGTTTTACGGTTTGAGCTTCTCATTCGGCGTTACAGAAATACGCCCGTATGTAGGTATGGTCGAGCCGGCAAGTATTGCTGCAAAAGCAGGCTTTCAGCCTGGCGACAAAATTCTGTCGGTAAACGGTACCAAAGTGAAAGATTGGACGGATGCTCAAGCAGAAATAGTCTTGAATTTGGAAGCAGGCCAGGTTGCCGTAGATGTGCAAACAGAAAATGCTACTAACGCCACACGCACGATTGATGTTGCAGGTACGCAGGCTGCTAAAAATGTGGCAAAGCAGGAAGGCAATATCGGCTTCGTACCGTTTAAGTTAACCAATAAAATCGGTTTGGTTGCGCCTAACAGCCCTGCTGAGCGCGCAGGCTTGAAAAAAGGCGACGTTTTACTTGCTGCTGATGGTCGCGAGTTATCCGACTGGAGAGACTGGGTGGTATTGTTTCGGAACAGCCCGGGTAAAAACCTAGAGATTACATACGGTCGTGATGGTGCTGTCGCCAAAACCCAATTGCGCCCTGATTCGGAGATGTCCGCTAACGGAATGTTGTCGGGTAAAGTAGGCGTAGCTGCAGAGCGGGATAAAGCGTGGGATGAAAAAATCCGCCATCAATATATGCCCAGCATTGGAGAAGCCTTTGCAATGGGTACTGAAAAGATGTGGAATTACTCGGTAATGACAGTAAAATTTTTCGGTAAATTGCTGACAGGCCAAGCTTCAACCAGTCACATTTCCGGGCCGCTGACGATTGCCGATGTTGCCGGACGTACGGCAGCTATGGGTTTGCAAAGTTATTTGGAATTTTTAGCACTGGTAAGCGTTAGCTTAGGTGTATTGAATTTATTGCCGATTCCGGTTTTGGACGGCGGTCACTTGGTGTATTATACCGCCGAGTGGATAAGAGGTAAGCCCTTGAGCGAGCGCATTCAAATGTTGGGTTTGCGCTTGGGCATGGCAGCAATGCTGATGCTGATGCTGGTGGCTTTCTTTAACGACATTACCCGTTTGCTTGGATAAAACTTATGATGAAACTGAAACACCTTACCGCAACCTTGATGATGCTGAGCCTTTCGCCGCTGGCATTGGCCGATTTTACTATTCAGGATATCCGCGTCGAAGGTTTGCAGCGGACCGAGCCGAGCACGGTATTCAACTATCTGCCGGTAAAAGTCGGCGATACCTTCACCAATGCCAAGAGTGAGGAAATTATCAAAACCCTCTACGCGACTGGTTTTTTCGATGATGTGCGTGTCGAGACGATGGGTGATCAGGTATTGTTGACCGTGGTAGAGCGTCCGACTATCAGTACGCTTAATATTAGTGGTGCGAAAATGTTGCCTAGCAACGCCATTCAACAAAATTTTGCCGCTATGGGTTTGGCCCAATCACAACCTTTTAGCCAAGCAACTTTGAATCAGGCGGTAGCCAGCTTAAAACAGGAATATATCAGTCGTGGCAAACAGTCTGTTGAGATTACGACTGAAGTAAACCGTTTGGCGCGTAACCGTGTTGCGGTTGACGTTAAAATCAATGAGGGAGCTAGTACCAAAATTACTGATATCAGCTTTGAGGGTAACGAGCGTTATTCAGATCGCAAACTGCGTAATCAAATGTCACTTAGTGAAGGTGGTTTGTGGACATGGTTAACCAAGAGCAATCAGTTCAATGAGCAGAAATTTTCACAAGATTTGGAGCGTGTAACCGAATTTTATCATAATAACGGTTATTTCGATTTCCGCATACTTAATGCCGATGTGCAAACCAATGATGATAAAACCAAGCAGACCATCAATGTGACGGTACATGAGGGTGAGCGTTATCGTTGGGGTAAGGTACAGATTGAGGGCGACACTCGAGATGTGCCGAAAGAAGAGTTGTATAAACTGCTGACTATGAAAGAAGGCCGTTGGTACGAACGTGAGCGCATGGTCAACAGCTTACAGGCAATTCAGACGGCTATGGGTAGTGCGGGATATGCTTTTAGTGAAGTAAATGTACAGCCGGTGCCGAATCCCGAAACCCGAGTGGTAGATTTTGTGTTGCATGTAGAACCGGGGCGTAAGATTTACGTAAATGAAATCAACATTACCGGTAACAATAAAACCCGAGATGAAGTAGTACGTCGTGAGTTGCGCCAAATGGAGTCGGCACCTTACGATACCTCTAAGTTGCAACGTTCGAAAGAGCGAGTTGAATTGCTGGGCTATTTTGATAACGTCCAATTTGATGCCCGCCCCGTAGCCGGCACGCCGGATCAAGTAGATTTGAACATGTCGGTTAATGAACGTTCTACCGGTTCCCTCGATTTAAGTGCCGGTTGGGTTCAGGATACAGGTTTGGTAATGTCGCTGGGTGTGGCTCAGGATAACTTATTCGGTACGGGTAAATCTGTATCTGCTCGGGCTTCGCGCAGTAAAACTACCCAAAACGCTTCATTATCATTTACCGATCCTTATTTCACACCCGATGGCGTGAGCTTGGGTTATGATCTTTACGGGCGTGTTTATGACCCGCGTAAAGCCTCCTCAAGCTCCCAGCAATATAAAACTACCACTTTCGGTGCCGGTATCAGAATGGGTGTGCCGGTTACGGAGTATGACCGTGTTAACTTTAATTTAGGTGCAGAAAACCTGACGGTAAACACTTATACCGGGGCACCGAAGCGTTATAAAGACTTTATTAAACAGTATGGTGAAGGTACCGAAGGTATCGGTAAATTCAAAGGCTGGATTCTTAAAGGCGGTGTAGGTTGGGGACGCAATAAAACAGATAATGCATTATGGCCGACCCGCGGCTACATTACCGGCGTGAATCTGAACGGTGGATTGCCAGGTGGAGACCTACAATACTATAGCCTCACGCATAACCAAACCTGGTTCTTCCCGCTTAATAAAGATTTCACCCTGATGTTGGGGGGAGAAGTCGGTTATGCCAACGGTTATGGTAAAACCAAAGAATTACCGTTCTTTGAAAACTATTACGGTGGTGGTTTGGGTTCTGTACGCGGATATGAAAGTGGTTCGCTCGGTCCGAAAGTTTATGATGATGACGGTGATAAAATCAGTTACGGTGGTAATAAAAAGGCTAACGTTTCTGCTGAATTGCTGTTCCCGATGCCGGGCGTTAAAGATTCCCGTACTGTCCGTTTAAGCGCATTTGCCGATGCGGGCAGTGTTTGGGACGGTAAAACATACGGGGGTACCGGCAGTTCTACGACTAATAGCGATTATAAAGTCAATAATGTATCGCAAAGCGTATACGGCAAAGAAGCACACCGTTCTACTTTCAAAGAAGAGCTGCGCTATTCTGCAGGTGTTGCTGTAACGTGGTTGTCGCCTTTAGGCCCGATGAAGTTTAGTTATGCTTATCCGCTGAATAAAAAAGATAGCGACGAGATCCAACGGTTCCAATTCCAGCTCGGCACTACATTCTAAAACCGGGTAAAAACTATTACAGAAAGAGAATGGGTATGATGAAAGCAAATAGTTGTTTCGTCCGTTGGAGTATGGCAGCTGTTATGGGCTGTGTATTGACAGCTCCTGCTTTAGCAGCGGAGAGCCTTCAAAAACTCGGTTTTATCAATACCGAGCGGGTATATCAAGAATCACGTCAGGCGCAGCGCATTCAGACGACTTTGGAAAAAGAATTCAAAGACAAACAAATGTCACTCCAGAAGTTGCAAAAGCAAGGTGAAGCTTTGGAGAAACAATTACAAGAAGGTAAGATGCAAGGTGCGGAGCGTGAAAAAGTCGTTCGCCAGTTAGGAGAGCTGGTTCAACAGTTCCGCATGCAGCAAGGCAAGTTGGCCGAAGAATATAACTTGCGCCGAAATGAGGAATTTGCCGCTTTGCAGCAAAGTGCCAACCGGGTGATTGTCGATCTGGCTAAAAAAGAAGGTTATGACCTGATTTTGCAGGATGCGGTATATGTAAACAGTAAGTTTGATATTACCGACAGCGTGATTAAAGCACTTAATGCTCAATAAGACATACTATAAAAATATGTGAAGGAAAATCATATTAAAAACATATGATTATTTCCTTAGGTATGTAGATATTTACTGTTTTGAAGCAACCTGCATTTATGAATCAGCAAATTTATACTTTATCCGAAATAACCGCAGCACTGGGCGGCACTTGGCACGGCGACAATGTGGCTATTGCTGCAGTACAACCGTTGGCATCTGCAACCGCCGACCATATAAGCTTTTTGGCTAACCCGAAATATAAATCAGAGGTAGCCGCGAGTCATGCAGGGGCGGTAATCGTATCCCCGAAAGTTGCGGAAGAGTTTGCGGGGCGTAATCTGATTGTTGCAGACGACCCTTATTTATACTTTGCCAAAGTAGCACGACTGTTTTCACCGGTGGAAAAAGCTGTGGCTGGCGTGCATCCGACAGCGGTTATCGAGCCGACGGCGACAGTGCCGGCCAGCTGTGAAATCGGCGCCCATGTTTATATCGGTGGTCATACTGTATTAGGTGAGGGTTGCCGTATTTTGGCCGGAGCAGTCGTGGAGCATGACTGCCGCTTGGGTGATGAGGTGGTACTGCATCCGAATGTTGTGATTTATCATGGCTGTACATTGGGAAACCGTGTGGAGATTCATGGCGGAAGCGTTATCGGTGCCGATGGTTTTGGCTTGGCTTTTGCGGGAGACTCATGGTTTAAAATCCCGCAAACTGGTGCCGTAGTGTTAGGCGATGATGTGGAAATCGGTGCTAACAGTATGATTGATAGAGGTGCTATGGCCGATACGGTTGTCGGTAAAGGTACGAAAATCGATAATCAGGTTCAAATCGGGCACAACTGTCAAATCGGCGAGCATACCGTTATTGCTGCATGTGCCGGTATTTCCGGTAGTACAAAAATCGGATCGTATTGCATCATCGGTGGTGCCGCCATGTTTGTCGGTCATATTGAAATTGCCGATAAAACCACTATCGGCGGCGGTACGGCCGTTACTCATTCGATTAAAGAGCCGGGTCACTACGCTACTTGTTATCCCTTGCAAACTCATAAAGAGTGGGCCCGCAATGCTGTTCATGTCCGCCATTTGAGCGATATGTCAAAGCGCATCAAACAACTGGAACAAAGCCTTGCCGCTTTGCAATCAGATAATGAATAAGGAAAACAAACCCATGGATATCCAACTACCTATTGAAGTGAAAGACATTCAAAAATTAATTCCACACCGTTATCCGTTTTTACTGCTTGACCGTATTACGGCTTTCGAAAGCATGAAAAGCTTGACAGCCTTAAAAAATGTCAGCATGAATGAGCCACATTTCCAAGGTCATTTTCCTGATTTTCCTGTGATGCCGGGTGTGTTGATTATTGAAGCATTGGCACAAGCTTGTGGGGCTTTGGCAATTCTCAGCGAAGGCGGACGTAATCCGAATGAAATTTACTTCTTTGCGGGGATTGACAATGCTCGCTTCAAGCGCCAGGTGATTCCGGGAGACCAGTTGGTATTCGAGGTTGAACTAATTACCAGCAAGCGTGGTATCGGCAAATTCAAGGCAACGGCCAAAGTAGAAGGCCAAGTGGCTGTTGAAGCCGAAATTATGTGTGCTAAGCGTGAAGTAGAAATGTAATTATAGGCCGTCTGAAAGCTTTTCAGACGGCCTTAAAAACCATAGGAGAGGTGCATGACTTTGATTCATCCTACCGCCCTTATTGATTCTAAGGCAGAGTTGGACAGCAGCGTAAAGGTTGGTGCTTATACCGTTATCGGGCCAAATGTGAAAATCGGGGCGGGTACTGAAATCGGCCCTCATGCTGTGATTGAGGGGCATACCACAATAGGCGAGAATAATAAAATTTTTCAGTTTGCTTCACTGGGTGCTGTTCCGCAGGATAAAAAATATCGTGGTGAGCCTACACGCCTGATTATCGGGAACGGCAATACCATCCGTGAATTTACGACCTTCAATCTCGGTACGGTAACGGGTATAGGTGAAACCCGTATTGGTGATAATAACTGGATAATGGCCTATGTACATTTGGCACATGATTGCGTAGTCGGCAGCCATACTATTTTTGCTAACAATGCTTCATTGGCAGGCCATGTAACCGTAGGCGATTGGGTATTGCTCGGCGGTTATTCCTTAGTACATCAATTCTGCATTATCGGTGACCATGCCATGACTGCTTTTGCCGCTGGCGTACATAAAGACGTACCGCCTTATGTTATGGCGGCAGGCTACCGGGCGGAACCGGCCGGTTTGAATACCGAAGGCTTGCGCCGCCGCGGCTTCAGTGCAGAGCAAATATCGAACATTAAAAATGTTTACAAAGTACTCTACCGTCAGGGCTTAGGCTTGGAAGAGGCTAAGGCGGAAGTTTTAAAACTCAGTGATACAGCCCCAGAACTGAAAGTATTTAAAGACTTTTTCAAAGTATCTACGCGCGGTATTATCCGTTAGACTGCAAAATCCGAAGCATTATGCCGTCTGAAAAAGTTTTCAGACGGCATATTTTATCGGCTAGGTTATCTGTTTAAATGGTCTGTCTTGTTAAAGCTAGGCGTATCGGTATAACCGCAGTATGATGACGTTTTGAGGATTTGATATTTTCACCATGATCAGCATTTTTGATATTTTTAAAATCGGCTTAGGCCCTTCCAGTTCCCATACGGTCGGCCCGATGAAGGCTGCAGCAGCATTTTCAGACAGTTTGCAACAAAACGGTCTGTTGGAGTCAGTCCAGCGTATTGTTGCCGAAACTTATGGCTCGCTGGCTTTAACCGGCTTAGGTCACGGTACGTTTGACGCCATTTTGCTCGGCTTGGAAGGAAGCTTGCCGCATAATGTTCCTTTGGCCGATATGCCTGCCCGTTTGCAACGTATCCGCGAACGGCATGAGTTACATTTGCGCGGCCGTACCTTGGCTTTTTGCCCAGATACCGATTTGTTGATACACGGTGATGAAACCTTACCGTTACATCCTAACGGATTACGTTTCAGTGCTTATGATGCAAACGGTGAATGTTTAATTAGTCAGGTTTATTATTCGGTGGGTGGCGGATTCGTAGTAACCGAAGAAGGGTTCGGGCAAGAACAGACTGTTGAAACGGCCGTGCCGTATCCATTTAAAAGCGCAGCCGAATTATTGGCGCGTTGCCGTGAAGAACAATTGAATATTTGTGAAGTGGTGCTCGCCAATGAAATGGCCTTGAGCGGCAGTAGTGAGGCGGAAGTACGCGCACGTGTGGCCGCAGTAGCCGATGCGATGGAAGGTTGTATTAAGCGCGGATTGGGGTCTGACGGTAACTTGCCCGGTGGCCTGAATGTGCGCCGCCGTGCCCCGCAATTGGCGGCCAAGCTCAAAGTGTTGCGTGAGACTGAGATTGTAAATACGCAATTGTGGCCGATGGTATATGCGATGGCAGTCAACGAAGAGAATGCCGCTGGTGGGCGGGTGGTAACGGCACCGACCAATGGTGCCGCCGGCATTATTCCGGCAGTATTGCATTATTACCGTAAATTCAACCCGCATGCGAGCCAAGAGCGCGTAGAAAATTTTCTGCTGACTGCCGGGGCGATTGGCATTTTGTATAAAACCAATGCATCTATTTCCGGAGCGGATGTCGGCTGCCAAGGTGAAGTCGGCGTGGCGTGTTCGATGGCGGCAGGTGCTTATGCGGAAGCAATTGGCGGAACACCGAAACAGGTGGAGAATGCCGCAGAAATGGCTATGGAACACCATCTCGGCCTCACTTGTGACCCGGTTGGCGGTTTGGTTCAGATCCCCTGTATCGAGCGTAATGGAATTGCTGCCGAAAAAGCTTTGAAATTGGGTGCTTTGGCATTGTTGGAAGACGGCACCGGGAAAAAGGTCTCTTTAGATGAAGTCATTCAAACCATGCTGCAAACCGGGCGTGATATGAAATCGACTTATAAAGAAACCTCGTTGGCCGGCTTAGCCGTTACCTTACAGCAAAAACCCGTACCGGTATCGGTACGTGTAGTGGAATGTTGATTGCGCTGTTACGGTTTTATTTTTCAGTCATATACTGAGGCCGCCTGAAATATTTCAGATGGCCTCAGTATATTTGGGTTTGAACCGGATTTATAAATGATCTTTAAGAAAACCGTTTATTTATACGGCTTCATTATTTGCGAATAAAATAGCCCAACTCAATAAAAAGGCCGGAATATTAAAATTCCGGCCTTTTTATTTTTAAATTAATTTAAACCTACTAATTTCCAGCGCTGGTGGGAGCGTCCGTCAATTTTGCCTTTTTTCACATTGGATAGGTAGTCGATCATCATGTTTTGGATTGTTCCGGCTTCGGGCCCCATTGCAACTTTAGATTCCCATAATACAGGGATAGTTTGCCCTTCAAAAATACCGCCTTTTTTAATGAGTTGTCCAAAACGGTAAGAATTCATACCGACTTTCAATTTCATATCATCGGTAATTTTTTTACCATTGGCTAATTTTAAGCCGGTGATCTTATTCCCGCTTTGGTTGCGCAGATCAATGTTGTAATTTACCCCGCCAAAAATATCAAAGGTGACATATTTGGATTTACCACGCACTTCATTGTAGCGGTAATTTTTGTCACCTGCTTCAATGGTGTCGAAATAATCGGCCGACCATTCCATATATTGTTTAAGCTGTTTGCCGGTTAATTCATAAACGGTTACATCCCCGCCTGCATATCGGTAATTATAAATAATATCTTTTTTCTTAATCGGACCTTTATCCAAACGCACGGTTTCATAATCAAAAGCGAAAGAAACAACATCGGCTTTACTGTAATGTAACTGGGCATCAGTAATAAAAGAAGACATGCCAGTATCTTGTGAGAATGCAATAGAGACACCGTGGTTTTTACCTTGCGGAACCATGTCATTTGCTGTTTCACCGATGACTACATTATTCATTCTACGCAGCTCATCATGATACGGTTTATAAATTTCTTCGATTGTAGCATCACTTGCAAAATCTTTTACAGGTACGGTTTTAGAGGTTTTAGAGAGTAATTTTACTTTGCCGTTTTCAGCTACATCAAAATTCAAATCGACTTCGGAAACTACGGTTCCATAACGGTGAGGTTCAGTAATTAATGTGTTTTTAATTGTTTCACTTGGGATATTTTTGTGCATATGCCCAGCAATAATGACATCGATACCATCTACTGAATTTACTAAATCGGCAATACCTGTATCCGGAATCTCATTTTCATTTTCGATTCCCATGTGGGCAAGCACTATAATGGCATCCGCACCTTTTGCTTTTAAGTCTACGATTTGGGTTTTGGTTTCTTCAATCGGTGAAGTAAATTTCATTTTATCCAAATGCCCTGTATCTTTTTCAAAAATTGCAGACATCGGCGTGGTTAAGCCGATAATACCGAGCTTAACTCCTTCGCGTTCGATAATCATCGTGGGTTCCGCATAGCGACGGCCGTCTTTATAGTAAAAATTAGCCGCTAATGTTTTAGCTTTAATATCTTTTACAATAGCGTCTAATGCCGGCATACCAAAGTTAAATTCATGATTGCCAAGAATGAAAATATCGTATCCCATCGCATTCAATATTTTAGGAACCGGATTATCATTGTAATATTCTGGTGTTTTGGCAAATACTTCAACTTGGTTATCTTGAATAGCATCACCAATATCAACCAAAATTACATTTTTATTTTTAGGATCTTGGCGAACCTGATTGACATAAGTTGTAATTTGAGAAAATGAACCTGAGCGGTCTTCTACATCAGCACCATAGCTCCACGGTACGATACGGCCGTGAACATCCGATGTTCCTAAGAATTTAATATTCACCTCTTTTGCTACCGCCATATTTACGGCGGATAACACAAATAAAGTGCAAAGCATTTTTTTCATTGGTAATACTCCATAATATTCAAGGAGGCATTTTAAGCCTTGTATGCAGTTAAATTATATTGGGGTTGAAAAACCTTATATTTTAAAATATGGAACAAACAGTTAGTAAATAACGGTATGATAATTTGCCATGCATTATTTATTCATAATGAATATTTGGGTGGTGTGCATATTTATTGTTGCCTGAAAATTATTCGATTATTACTCTGTTTTGTTGAAGAGTTTTCGGAAACGTATTCGTCTAGTAAAAATACCTACGGTAAAAAGTCATTGCCGTAGGTATTTTAAGTTGTTTGCCGTGCGGCTGTTTCGGCCTAGCCGCCTGTTAAAGCCATAACCCGGATGATTTTTTTAGGATTTTCGACAAATTCGTGCTTTTCAGGTTTAAGTAGGAGTGCATTCTTTATAGTTTGCTCCAGTTCGGCATCGGTACAACCGTCCCGTAACATAGGGCGTAGGGCAACTTTGTCTTCCTGTCCGAGGCAGAGATGGATATTGCCGGTGGCAGAGAGACGGACACGATTGCAGGTTGCACAGAAATGTTGGCTCATCGGTGTAATCAAGCCAAGAGTAAATTCACCGTTGCGGCTCTGCCAATAGCGGGCAGGACCGCCGCCGATTGTGCCTTGATAGGGGGTCAGGTTAAATTTTTGTTGTAGTTCTGCCAGTACCGGCTGTAGATTTACTTTAGCGTGCGCTTGTCCCGTTGTTCCCATGGGCATGGCTTCGATCAGGTTGAGGATAAAGCCGTTTCTGATACAAAAAGCTACCATGTCGTCCAAGTCGTTGTCATTAACGCCTTTGAGTGGAACCATGTTGATTTTAATGCGCTCGAAACCGGCTGCTTTCGCAGTTTCTATGCCTTCCAAAACTTGGGGCAGACAATCTGTGCCGGTAATGTCTTTAACACAGTCGTTGCGCAGTGAATCAAGGCTGATGTTCAGACGGCGTACACCTGCTTCCCGCAAGCTGTGGGCATGTTTGCCTAATTGCGTACCGTTTGTTGTGAGTGAAATATCTTCTACACCGGGTTGGCGGTTGATTTCCGCAGCTAATTCGGCTAAGCCTTTGCGTAAAAGCGGTTCTCCGCCGGTGAGCCGGAAGCGTTTGGTTCCCAATCGGGCAAATGCGGAGGCTACGCGCCCAAGCTCTTCGATGGTGAGCCATTCTTTGGGGATGGAAAAACCTTTAAAGCCTTTGGGCAGACAATAGGTGCAACGCAAATCGCAACGGTCTGTTACGGAAATGCGCAGGTAGTCTACGGTTCGGCCAAATGCGTCGGTTAACATGGTTTTCTCGTTCTGGTGTGTGCTGTGTTTTAGCAGCGCGTTGTTTTAAAAGGTATTCCTTGCGCTTATTTTATGTTTGTTTACAGTCTTTGTTGATGCTGCATTGTATTTAGTCGCTAGTTCTTTCGGAGGATTGTTTGTTCGGGGCAGGCGTGAAGTCCGGCTGCTTCAAAAGAACACCCTATCCGATGACTTGCGTATTTTGCGATTATAACAAACCCAACACCGGATTTGAGTGAAATATTACGGCTAATCAGCAATTTATATTTTTATGTCATGCAAAATAAGCCGGTTGTCCTTATTTGTCGGTGGCATTGCGTGGAAAAAACTGTACAGGGCTTTCTCCCTCGGGCAGCAGTAGTTTTTTGAGGGCATGGCCGTATACGGTTTCTAGTGTGATGCTATGTAGTTCGCCACTGTGCCACATATGGTCTACGGCATGGCGGGCTGCCGTTTCATCGTCAAACTGTAATGCTTGCCATAGCCCAAGGGTATTCATATCTTGCCAGAATGCTTCGGCTGTGCGGTAGTTGAGTTCGATTTGGGCGGTGTCCATAACGGGATCATAGAAACCGTGGTGAAACAGCATATCCCCCAGATCGTGCATATCGAGCAGAGTGGGGGTGCTACAGTTGATACCACGTGCGTTGAGGCGGCTGATGAGGTCGCGCAAGGTATCAATGCCGAAATGGGTAAAAAACAATAGTCCGTCGGTTTTCAGATGGCGTGCCCAATTATCAAACACAGCTGTTGGCTCGGTCGCGGTAATCAGGCTTAAGTTGGCCCACAACATATCGGCTGCTGCTTCGGGCAGGGGCTCTGTTAATATCTGTTGATGTTGCGGAATTTTCTTACCGATTAGTTTTTGCCATAAGTTGGGCTTGCGGGCGGCTTCCGACGCACTTAGAAAGTCGGGGCGGGGATCGTACTCCGTAAAAACAGCTTTTGGGTAACGGACTGCCAACAGGCTGTGGCTGATATCGGCATCCGCACCCACAAGCGTAATATTTTGCGGTTCACTGCGGATGATTTGTAACCGTTCGTTGAAGTTTTGCGCAAGATGACGGTGGATTTGCCAGTGGTCGGATGTATTCATAATGGTTTGGCGGTAAATATATTAATTTGTATGGATTCGGAGCACTTAACTAAATAGTCATGACATTGGATAGTTGGCGGTGGCCTAAATGTGTTTTTAATCGGCTGATATGTACTTTAATATTTCAGACGGCCTGTTGCCGTGATTATTTAGGATATTTAAAAGTGATACCGTCTGAAAATATGGCTTTGAGTTTGCCTGGTTACATGATGTTTAATGCCTTTCGAAAAATGCTTGTAATAAATTTGCAAATTGTTCGGCATGGGTTAGAAAGGGCGCATGTGCGGCTTTTTCAATAATATGCAGCTCACTGTAGGGTAAGTACTTATGCAAGTATTCGCCCATGCGCACCGGTGTAATGCTGTCTTTGCCGCCGAAAATTAGTAAGGTCGGAATCTTTAAATCGGGAAGCAGCGGTCGTGCATCACTTACGGCTACCGCATCTAGAGCCGATTGTAAGGCGGCCGGCGCACCATGTTTTACTATATCAGGTAAAACCTTTTCCAATATCGGATGCTGTTCTTTTGAGTATAGAAACTGTAACTCTAGAAATTGTTTCATGTATTTGCGATAATCCTGCTGGAATAAATCCACCATTTTGGCCAGTGCCGGATTAGTTAGCCCTTCCGGATAATCGGGAGCCGCTTGGAATTTGGCAAATCCGGCGGTTAGGCATAACGCATGTACTTTCTCAGGATAGCGTGCGGCCAGATGCAGCACGATTTGACTGCCGAGAGACCAACCGAGCCAATAGCCGGGCTCTGTAATTTCGGCAGCGAATTTTTCGGCCGTTTCAGCTACATCGAAATAGCCCTTGAAGGGCGCGCTGCCGTGGCCGGGTAAGTCAAGCGCATGGACCTCCCATGAGGTTGGCAGACGTGGAATCAAGTCATCAAAAATATGGCGGTTGGCTGCCCAGCCGTGAATCAGGTAAATTTTTTTTGTAGGTTGATGCATGAAGGGATTCTCTTGGTGGCGCAGATTTTTCGATATGAAGCGCTGCGTATTATGCCATGTTTCAGCGGCAGACGGCTTATGTGAAGCATGTTCGGGTGATTTGAAAAATTTGAGTCTCGATAGCGAACGCTCTTGTCCGCTTTGTTTGCAATTTAGCGTAACAGCCTCAATATGTGGCGCATGTCAGAAGAGGCCTCCCCCGTTTGAGAAAATTTGGGCCTCTGTGTATTATGAGCCGCCGCTGAGCAGCCTTTTGCATGCATTTAAGCATCAGGGAGATATGAGCGTTTTGCCGGCATTGGTGGAAATCATGCGACAGCATCCGCCGTATTGGCTGGATGAGGTGGAGGTCGATGCGGTGTTGGCGATGCCTTTAAGCAAGAGCCGTCGGATTTACCGAGGCTTCAATCAAGCCGATGAGCTGGCTGTACGGTTGGCCGGTATCTACGGATGGCAGGTGCTGCATCCGAATACGGTTTTTAGGCATCCTCATGCGCCCCAGAGTACGCTGAAACGTGCTGATCGCCAGCGAAATGTCCGCCATGCTTTTGAAGTGGAAAAATCTTTGGTTAAAAACCGTAAGCTGCTGTTAATCGATGATGTTGTGACCACAGGCGCAACATTGGCAGAATTATCGCGAATACTTAAACGGGCGGGCGCCCAGAGTATTTTTTGCTGGAGTTTGGCACGTGCACAAATGAAAAAATTTTGACGCAATTGCTGCTTTGCGGCATAGTACCTCTGATTAAGTGACTGATTTATATGTTTACTGTAGTTTTATACCAGCCTGAAATCCCCCCGAATACCGGTAATATCATCCGCCTATGTGCTAATACTGGAGTAGATTTGCATTTGGTAAAACCGCTTGGTTTTCCTCTGGATTCGAGCAAAATGAAGCGGGCCGGATTGGATTATCATGAGTTTGCCAGCCTGACAGTACATGAAAATTTTGAAGATTGTATGACGGCTTTGGCCGGCAGGCGGATTTTTGCTTTAACCACTAAAGGCAGCCAGCGGCCGGATAAGGTTGCATTTCAGAGTGGTGACGTTTTTCTATTCGGCCCGGAAACCCGGGGTTTGCCGTCTGAAATATTAGATGCCTTGCCGGTAGAGCAGAAATTACGTCTACCGATGAAAGAAGGCAGCAGGAGTATGAATCTGTCGAATACCGTTGCCGTTATGCTGTTCGAGGCATGGCGGCAGCTTGATTTTGCAGGAGGCAGCTGATTTGCAGTGCTTATCTGCTGCCGGATAGGGCTGCTGAAAGCTTTATCGGCAACAAACATTATCAACTCAAGAATTGGACTCTGTTTTGACTAAAGCGAAGAATACTTTTTTTGTCGGCGTGTTTGCGGCTATGGCTGTGGGCACGGTATTTATGAAGCCGGCTGCAGCCGAGCCTGCCCGTAATATAAGTGCGGTGGGCACCAGTGCGAGTTTGCAGCCTAATGCCGTAGTAAAAGCGGAAAAATTGCACCGAAGTGCAAATTTAAGCTATAAGGTAGCCGGAAAACGCTACCAACCGTTGAGAAAAGTAGCAGAGTTTAGTCAGACCGGTAAAGCATCTTGGTACGGCAGCCAGTTCCATGGTCGGAAAACCTCCAGTGGTGAGCGTTATGATATGAACATTATGACTGCCGCCCATAAAACCCTGCCAATTCCAAGTTACGCGCGTGTTACCAATCTTTCTAACGGGAAAAGCGTTGTGGTACGCATCAATGACCGGGGGCCTTTCCACGGTAGCCGTGTGATTGACGTATCCAAAGCAGCGGCGCAAAAGTTGGGTTTTATGAGTAAAGGTACGGCCAATGTGCGTGTGGAGCAGATTGTTCCGGGTAGTGAAACCCTTGCTTCTTCAGCTTTACAACGCAGCGGCCGTAATATTTATGTCAACCTCAAGAGTTTCAATAAAGAAGCAGATGCGAAGAGTTACCTCACCAAAACCAACCGCCAGCTTAAAAGCGTAGAGGGTGGTCAAAAAGTCATTATGGTGAAGCAAAACAACCAGTATGTGGTGCGTATGGGGCCATTTGCCCGCCAAGAGCATGCAGATACGGTAAAACGCCAGGTACAAACTGCTATTTAATCCGGAAGTATCCCTTATGTTTCAGACGGCCTGTGTTTAATCTTCAGGCCGTCTGAATTTATTTGTATTGCGCTATAATGCTTGTATCAAACCTACGATAGAAAGTGCCGCCCTATGATTAGCAGACTAACCGGGAAATTGACTGAGAAACACCCGCCGCAGATTGTGATTGATGTCGGGGGGGTCGGCTATGAGGTGGACGTATCGATGCAGACTTTTTACCAATTGCCGCCTTTAAATGAAACCGTTCAACTGTATACGCAGTTGGTCGTTCGTGAAGATGCCCATTTGTTGTTTGGCTTTGCCAGTCAAAATGAGCGGGCTACATTCCGCCAATTAGTGAAAGTTAGCGGTATTGGTGCCAAAACGGCTTTGGGCATTTTGTCGGCTATGAGCGCGGATGAGTTGGCGCAGGCCGTAGCGCAAGAAGATGTGAAACGCTTGTCGTCTGCTCCCGGTATCGGTAAAAAAACTGCAGAACGTATGGTATTGGAGCTGCGCGGTAAACTGGCAGGTGAAAGCGTAGCCGGAGGTTTGTTTGCACCTGATACGGTAGCAGATGAAACGGATGATATCGTCAGCACATTACTGGCTTTGGGCTATAACGAGCGTGAGGCGCGTGCCGCCGTTAAAGGTATCGCAGCCGGTACCGATGTTAGCGAAGGTGTGCGCTTGGCATTGAGAAACCTGTTGAAATGATTTGACCCAGTATTAAAAGGGTGTGAAAGTTAAAGTATAAGTCTTTTTTCAGACGGCCTGATTCCGAGTTTGGAAAAGGCCGTCTGAAACCTTTTTAAAGGTAAGCATGATATGTTGCAAAAAATTTTCCATTGGTTTGAATCCCGTGTCGATCCTTACCCCGATGCCGAACCGAAAACGCCGCAAGGGCAAAGTGTGTCGGCTTTTATTTGGTCTAACCTTGAAGGTTTGCGTATTTGGTTGTTTGTATTGATGTTATTGTCGGCAGGGTTGGGTGTTTTATCGGCCGTGTTGTTTCAATTTATGGGTAAGTTGGTGGATTGGCTTGGCAACTACACCCCTTCTGAGCTCTGGGCTGAAAAAGGAACGGCATTGGTTGCAATGGCGGCAGTGCTGCTTTTGAGCATCGTTTGGTCGTTTGTGGCATCGAATGTACGCTTACAAACTTTGCAAGGTGTATTTCCGATGCGTCTGCGTTGGAATTTTCACCGCTTAATGCTGAATCAGAGCCTCGGTTTTTATCAAGACGAATTTGCCGGACGGGTGTCGGCCAAGGTTATGCAAACGGCCTTGGCTGTGCGCGATACAGTGATGACTTGTGCCGATATGGTGGTATATGTGCTGGTGTATTTTATTACCTCGGGTGTGATTTTGGTTGCACTGGACGGTTGGTTGCTGCTGCCTTTTATCGTTTGGATAGTATTGTTTATCCTGATGATGTATCTGATGATTCCGCGTTTGGCACAAACCGCACAGCGTCAAGCTGATGCACGCTCGTTGATGACCGGGCGCATCACTGATGCATATTCCAATATCGCCACAGTCAAACTGTTTTCCCACGGTGCACGCGAGGCTGCTTATGCCAAAGCCTCTATGCGTGAGTTTATGGTGACGGTACACGCACAGATGCGCTTGGCTACAGGTTTGGATACAGTCAGCTATGCCTTAAATGTCATATTAACATTAGGAACGGCAGCTCTCGGATTGTGGTTGTGGTATCTTGGCTCAGTAGGTGTAGGAGCCGTAGCTACGGCTACAGCAATGGCATTACGATTGAACAGCATGTCGCAATGGATTATGTGGGAGTCGGCCAGATTGTTTGAAAATCTCGGTACCGTACAAGACGGAATGAACACTTTATCTAAACCGCAAACCATTCTTGATGCGCCCGATGCCCAGGTGTTGCAGGTAACTGCCGGTGAAATACGTTTTGATCATGTGGATTTTTCATACGAACCAGGCAAATTATTGTTGAATGATTTCAACTTGGTCATCAAGCCTGGTGAGAAAGTCGGTTTGATCGGGCGGTCGGGAGCTGGCAAATCGACAATCGTTAATTTACTGTTGCGATTCTATGAAACCAATAGCGGTAGCATCAAAATTGACGGACAGAATATTCACTCGGTTACCCAAGAAAGTTTGCGCAGCAGTATCGGCTTGGTAACGCAAGATACATCGTTGTTGCATCGTTCTGTACGTGACAATATCGTTTACGGCCGCCCGGACGCAACTGACGAAGATGTTTACCGTGCTGCAGAATTAGCCGAAGCAGCAGATTTTATTCCTACCTTGTCGGATGCAAAGGGCTGCAGAGGCTATGATGCGCATGTAGGAGAGCGGGGCGTTAAACTGTCGGGAGGGCAGCGCCAACGGATTGCAATCGCCCGTGTGATGTTGAAAGATGCACCTATTTTATTGCTGGATGAGGCGACCAGTGCTTTAGATTCTGAAGTAGAAGCGGCTATCCAAGAAAGTTTGGATAAGCTTATGGAAAATAAAACGGTTATTGCGATTGCCCATCGCTTATCAACTATTGCTGCGATGGATAGATTGATTGTTCTTGATAAAGGGCGCATTGTTGAGCAAGGCAGCCACCTCGAATTGCTTGAGAAAAACGGCTTGTATGCGAAATTATGGACCCATCAAAGCGGTGGTTTTCTAAGTGAAGAACAACATAATATGTGAGTAGTTTAAATATATCAGGCCGTCTGAAAATATTTTCAGACGGCCTGATATTTTGTAGGATATACACTCTAAGTCTTTGTACTTTATTCATTGAGGGTATGGATAAATATTTAATTGATATAGTTATTTCCAGGATCTGTCTTTCTGTAAAAGTGATACTGTTGGATTTGAGGTGAAGCGAATATTAAGCCTTAAGTTTTTTTAAGTTGTAAAAAACTGATTTTTAAAATTAAATTTTTAAATATTGAAATAGTATTATGGGAAATTATTCTTTTTGAAATGAGTTACCTCAAGGTAAAGCCATGTAGTGCTATTAAAATTTCATTACAAAAATATTATGTAAAAGTAAAATCTGATTTATATTGTTAATAAACATGGTGGCTTGTGGCAATATTTTTAATTAAATGATAACCATTATCTTAAAATAAATAAAAATATTAAGGAATTTTAGGAAAAAATTACATAGTAACTTTAAAAGCCGTTTGAAATTAGCTACAATGAAAGGCGTTTTACCAGCATTATTTACGTTAACGAATCAGGTGTATCCAACATGTTGGCTAACTACTTTCCCGTATTTATTTTCATCATTATCGGTTTGATTGCCGGTATTGTATTTCTGACCCTAGGTAATCTGCTCGGTCCGAAACGCCATTACGCTGAAAAAGACGCACCTTTCGAATGTGGTTTCGAAGCATTCGAAAATGCGCGTATGAAATTCGACGTACGCTATTATCTGGTGGCGATTTTGTTTATTCTGTTTGATTTGGAAATTGCATTTATGTTTCCGTGGGCCGTAGTCTTTAAGGATTTGGGCGCATTCGGTTTCTGGTCGATGTTTGTGTTTATCGTTATTCTGACGGTAGGCTTTATCTATGAATGGAAGAAAGGCGCTTTGGAATGGGAATAGAAGGCGTTTTGAATAAGGGTTTCGTAACCGCCAGTGCGGATACGGTGCTCAATTATGTCCGTACCGGCTCTTTGTGGCCGGTAACGTTCGGTTTGGCCTGCTGTGCCGTAGAAATGATGCAGGCAGGGGCCTCGCGTTACGACTTAGACCGCTTCGGTATTATTTTCCGTCCTTCTCCGCGCCAATCCGACCTAATGATTGTGGCGGGCACTCTATGCAACAAAATGGCGCCTGCATTGCGTCGTGTGTATGACCAAATGGCAGAGCCGCGCTGGGTATTGTCTATGGGGTCGTGTGCTAACGGCGGCGGTTATTACCATTATTCTTACTCGGTAGTGCGGGGTTGTGACCGTATTGTGCCTGTAGATGTTTATGTACCTGGTTGCCCACCCACTGCGGAAGCCTTGATTTACGGCTTGATCCAACTTCAGGGCAAAATTAAGCGCACTTATACCATTGCCCGTAACTAGGAGAGCACGATGCATGTGAATGATTTGTATCAGGTTGTCCAAAATGTATTGGGCAATAAAGCTGATAAAGTGGTGCTGGCATTGCAGGAAGTAACCGTTGAGTGCCGTCCTGAGCATTACCTTGAAATTATGACTACGCTCCGTGATCATGCTGATTTAGGCTTTGAGTCGTTAGTGGATTTATGTGGCGTTGATTACAGTACCTATAAAAATGAGCCTTGGGAGGGTAAACGTTTCGCTGTTGTCAGCCAATTGTTGTCGGTTCGTAACAATCAACGTATTCGCGTACGAGTATGGGCGCAAGACGATGCCTTTCCTGTTGTGGATTCCGTAACCGAAATCTACAACAGTGCCGACTGGTATGAGCGGGAGGCCTTCGACTTATACGGTATTATGTTTAATAATCACCCTGATTTACGCCGAATCCTGACCGATTACGGTTTTGTCGGTCATCCTTTCCGTAAAGATTTCCCTATTTCCGGTTATGTAGAAATGCGTTACGACGAAACCGAAAAACGCGTTATTTACCAACCTGTAACCATCGAGCCGCGCGAGATCACCCCGCGCATCGTCCGCGAGGAGAATTACGGTGGCTAACAAATTAAGAAATTACACCATCAACTTCGGCCCACAACACCCTGCAGCTCATGGCGTATTACGTATGGTTCTTGAGCTGGATGGAGAAACCATTGTTCGTGCCGACCCGCATATCGGTTTGCTGCATCGTGGCACCGAGAAACTGGCCGAAACCCGTACTTATCTGCAAGCTTTACCTTATATGGATCGCCTCGATTATGTGTCGATGATGGTCAACGAGCAGGCTTACTGTTTGGCAATTGAAAAACTGGCAGGTATTCAGGTGCCGGAGCGCGCACAATATATCCGGGTTATGTTTGCGGAGGTCACCCGTATTCTGAACCATTTAATGGGTATCGGTTCACATGCGTTGGATATCGGCGCAATGACTGTGTTTCTGTATGCTTTCCGTGAGCGTGAAGAGTTGATGGACTTATACGAGGCGGTTTCAGGAGCACGCATGCATGCTGCTTATTTCCGTCCGGGCGGAGTATATCGTGATTTACCGGATTTTATGCCTAAGTATGAGTCTAGCAAATTCCGCAATGCGAAGGTGTTGAAAAAGCTAAATGAAGCGCGTGAAGGAACAATGCTTGATTTTATCGAAGCATTTACCGAACGTTTCCCTGCCTGCGTAGATGAATATGAAAGCTTGCTGACTGATAACCGTATTTGGAAACAACGTACTGTCGGCATCGGTGTAGTCAGCCCTGAGCGCGCATTGCAAAAAGGTTTTACCGGTGTGATGTTGCGTGGTTCTGGGGTGGAGTGGGATATCCGTAAAAAAGCTCCGTATGATGCCTATGCCAAAGTTGATTTCGATATTCCGGTGGGCGTGAACGGTGACTGTTATGACCGTTATCTCTGCCGTATTAATGAAATGCGCGAGTCTAACCGTATTATCAAACAATGCGTACAGTGGCTGAAAGCCAACCCCGGGCCAGTGATTGTTGATAACCACAAAATCGCTCCGCCCAAGCGCACTGATATGAAGATGGGGATGGAAGATTTGATCCACCATTTCAAACTCTTTACTGAAGGTATGCACGTACCAGAAGGTGAAACATATACTGCCGTCGAGCATCCCAAAGGCGAGTTTGGTATTTATATGATTTCAGACGGCGCTAATAAACCATATCGCTTGAAAATCCGTGCGCCTGGTTTCGCTCATTTGCAAGGTATGGATGAAATGGCACGCGGCCATATGTTGGCAGACGTGGTTGCTATCATCGGTACGCAAGACATCGTATTCGGAGAGGTAGACCGATAATGTTATCCACAGAATCTTTAAAACAAATCGATACCGAGCTGGCGAAGTATCCGGCCGACCAACGTCGTTCAGCCATTATGGGTGCATTGCGTATTGCCCAAGTGGAGAAGGGCTATCTGAGCCCTGAAACGATTGAATATGTGGCTGATTATGTTGGTATTGCACCGGCAGCAGCTTATGAAGTGGCTACTTTTTACAATATGTACGATCTCCATCCCGTAGGTAAGTATAAGCTTACCGTTTGCACAAACTTGCCATGTGCGCTGCGCGGGGGGGTAAATGCTGCAGAATACCTCAAGCAGAAATTGGGTATCGGTTTTGGTGAAACTACTTCAGACGGCCTTTATACTCTAATAGAAGGTGAGTGTATGGGTGCTTGTGGTGATGCACCTGTAATGTTGGTAAACAATCATAAAATGTGTAGCTTCATGACTGAAGAGGCCATTGAGGCAAAACTGTCGGAGTTGCAGTAAGCCGCAATTTTACACGGACTCACGCCTAGAACCCAGATAAGTAGTTTTAAAAGATATTGTTGAATAATTTGGGATATAACCTCATGAACCATCGGATAATACGTTCTGCTGAGTTTAATGGTGACCGTGCCTGGGCCGCTTTAGATATCGCGAACATGAGCGGAATCACGGTACGCCTACATTGGACAGATCAGCCCTACAAATGGCATATCAATGATGGTGAAGAAGTATTTGTTGTGATGAGCGGTACGGTAGATATGCACTATCGTGAAGGTGGACAAGAACATATTGTTCGTTTGCAAACCGGAGATATCTTTTTCGCCGGTATCGGTACCGAACACGTTGCCCACCCGCAAGGCGAAGCACGGATATTGGTGGTTGAAAAGGAAGGTAGTATTTAGGCTAGGCTGCTAAAGATTTTGAAAAGAGCAGAACCAAATATTTGTAGGAAATTAAAGAATTTGGTTTTAAGCCCTGATACCCGGTAGGACATCCATGTCGGCATTAATAATGATGCTGTATGAATATAAAAGTAGGTAGAAAAAATGGCTATTTATCAATCCGGTGTTATTTTTGATCAAGTCGACACCCTACAGTCTGACTGTTGGACGTTGGCTGCTTATGAAGCGCGCGGCGGTTACCAAGCTTTACGTAAAATTTTGAGTGAGAAAATCTCACAAGATGATGTGATTGCCGAAGTGAAAACTTCTGGTTTACGTGGTCGGGGCGGTGCTGGCTTTCCTACCGGCTTAAAATGGAGCTTTATGCCCCGTTCTTTTCCAGGTGCAAAATATGTAGTTTGTAATACTGATGAAGGCGAACCAGGTACATTTAAAGATCGCGACATCATTATGTTCAATCCGCACGCATTGATTGAAGGTATGATTATTGCCGGCTATGCGATGGGTGCAGAGGCTGGTTATAACTATATCCACGGTGAGATTTTTGAAGGGTATCAGCGGTTTGAAGAGGCATTAGCCGAGGCTCGCAGAGCGGGCTTTTTGGGTAAAAATATTATGGGTTTGGGGTTTGATTTCGAACTCTTTGCTGCACATGGTTATGGCGCATATATCTGTGGTGAGGAAACAGCTTTGCTAGAATCGCTGGAGGGTAAAAAAGGCCAACCGCGTTTCAAACCGCCTTTCCCGGCTTCATACGGTCTGTATGGTAAACCGACTACTATTAACAACACCGAAACATTTGCTTCGGTACCTTTTATTATTCGCGATGGTGGCAAAAATTTTGCCGACCAAGGTATTGAGAATGCGGGTGGTACAAAGTTGTTCTCTATTTCCGGTCATGTGAACCGTCCGGGCAATTACGAGGTTCCTTTGGGAACGCCCTTTGCCAAATTGTTAGAAATGGCCGGCGGTATGAAAGACGGCAAAAAGCTTAAAGCCGTGATCCCTGGTGGTTCTTCTGCTCCCGTGTTGCCCGGTGAGATTATGATGACCTTGAATATGGATTATGATTCCATCGCTAAGGCCGGTTCCATGCTTGGTTCGGGTGCCGTGATCGTAATGGATGAAGATGTATGTATGGTTCGCGCGCTGGAGCGATTAAGCTATTTTTACCATGAAGAGTCTTGCGGTCAGTGTACCCCTTGTCGGGAAGGTACTGGTTGGCTTTACCGCATCGTACACCGTATTGCTGAAGGTAAAGGACGTCCGGAAGATTTAGAGTTGCTTGATTCTATCGGTAACAATATGGCGGGTAGAACTATTTGCGCCTTGGCGGATGCAGCGGTTTTCCCGGTACGGAGCTTTACCAAACATTTCCGCCATGAGTTCGAGCATTATATTGAATACGGCAAGCCAGCCAAAGAACATAAATGGTGCTAAGAGGCCGTCTGAAAACGTCAGCTTGACAGCAGTTAAATAAATTTTATTTATAAAGAAACCGTAACGTAGGAAACACACCATGTTACAAATCGAAATTGATGGTAAGCAGGTATCAGTAGAGCAAGGCACCACCGTAATGGAAGCGGCGCACAAGCTCGGCACTTATATTCCGCACTTCTGCTACCATAAAAAGTTATCTATTGCCGCGAACTGCCGTATGTGCTTGGTGGAAGTTGAAAAAGCCCCCAAGCCGTTACCCGCCTGTGCCACGCCGGTAACAGATGGTATGGTAGTTCATACCCATTCTCCTAAAGCCAAACAGGCACAAGAAGGGGTAATGGAATTTTTGTTGATTAACCATCCGCTTGATTGTCCGATTTGTGACCAAGGTGGCGAGTGTCAATTACAGGATTTAGCAGTCGGATATGGTCAGTCTTCAAGCCGCTATCAGGAAGAGAAACGCTCGGTAGTCGGCAAAGATATGGGCCCATTGGTGTCGGCAGCCGAAATGAGCCGTTGTATTCACTGTACCCGTTGCGTACGTTTTACAGAAGAAATTGCCGGTATGCAGGAAATCGCAATGGCAAATCGCGGTGAGTTTTCTGAAATTATGCCGTTTATCGGTAAAGCCGTGGAAACCGAATTATCGGGTAATGTCATTGACTTATGTCCGGTTGGTGCGCTGACTAGCAAACCATTCCGTTATGATGCCCGCTCTTGGGAGCTAAGCCGTCGTAAGACCATTTCTGCACATGATGCTTTGGGTAGCAACCTGATTGTGCAAACTAAGGATCACACCGTCCGCCGAGTGTTGCCGTTGGAGAATGAGGCGGTTAACGAATGTTGGATTTCGGATCGTGATCGTTTCTCTTACGAAAGCCTGTATCATGAAAGCCGTTTGAAAACGCCGAAAATCAAACACGGCGGGGAATGGCATGAAGTGGATTGGCCGACTGCATTGGAATATGTTCGTAAAACATTAGATTGTATTGCAAAAGAGGATGGTAAAGACCAAATCGGTATTTGGGCTAATCCGATGAATACGGTCGAAGAATTATACCTGACCAAAAAGCTTGCCGAAGGTTTGGGTATCAAACATATCAGCACACGCTTGCAGCAACAGGACAATCGTCTTTCAGATGGCCTCAAGGGTGCGCAGTGGTTGGGACAAAGTATCCAAGATTTGGCAGCCAACGATGCCGTACTGATTGTTGGTGCTAATCTGCGTAAAGAGCAGCCATTGTTGACCGCTCGTTTGCGCCGTGCAGCCAAAAACGGTATGGCATTGAGCTTGGTGGCTTCCAGTCATGAAGAATTGCATATGCCGTTATTTGCCCGTAAGGTCACTCATCCGAATGATTGGGCAGATTTGTTAGGTAACTTGGCTGATGATACGCAAAGTGCTATCACCGATAATCTGAAGCAAGCTGAAAAAGCAACCATTTTATTGGGAGCGGAAGTTCAAAACCATCCTGATTATGCGGCTATTTATGTAGCTGCTCAGAAGCTTGCTGCTGTTACTGGAGCAGTTTTGGGTATTTTGCCTCAAGCTGCCAATAGCGTAGGTGCTGATGTGTTGGGTTTGAATATCGGGCACAGCATTCAACAAATGTTGCAAGAGCCGAAAAAAGCCGTATTGCTTTTGAATGTGGAACCTGAAATTGATGTCGCTGATGGTGTACAAGCCGTTGCTGCATTAAAGCAGGCACAAAGTGTGATGGCATTTACACCGTTTGAAAGCGAAACATTACGTGAAGTTTGTGACGTAATGCTGCCCATTGCACCTTTTACCGAGACTTCTGGTAGTTTTGTAAACATGGAAGGCCGTTTGCAATCATTCCATGGAGTGGTAAAAGGTTTTGCCGACTCACGCCCTTTATGGAAAGTACTGCGTGTACTAGGCAATGTATTCGAATTGGCCGGCTTTGAATTCGACAGTAGTGAGAAAGTGTTGCAAGTTGCAGTCGATAAAGCAAATTTATCCGAAAAGTTGAGTAATCAAAGCAGTTGGCAGGATAGTTCCCGCCAAAATAGTAATCAGTTGTTGGTACGTGTCGGAGGAGTCGGTATTTATCATACTGATGCTTTGGTACGCCGTTCTGCACCGTTGCAAGCAACCAGCCATGCTCAAGTGCCGGCTGCTCGAGTGAACCCCGTTACTTTATCGGTTTTGGGTTTGCAAGAAGGTGAACGGGTTTATGCAATGCAAAACGGTAATCGTATTAAAGTTACTGTTTTATCTGATACAGGCTTGCCTGAAAATGTTGTGTACCTCCCGCTTCATACTGAAAATGCTGCGTTGGGTGCGTTGATGAATACCATCGAGTTGGTACGGGGTTAATCATGCAAGAATTTTTTCAAACCTTGTTGGGTAACGAAATCGGCCTGATTGTTTCAATTGTGCTGAAAATTGTGATTATCCTGATTCCGCTGATTCTGACAGTTGCTTATCTGACTTATTTTGAGCGTAAAGTAATTGGTTATATGCAGCTGCGAGTAGGGCCGAATGTAACGGGCCCTTTCGGTTTGATTCAGCCGTTTGCCGATGTATTGAAGCTCTTGTTTAAAGAGGTAACTCGTCCGTCTACCTCAAATAAAGCTCTATTTTATATCGGCCCGATGCTATCGCTTGCTCCGGCATTTGCAGCATGGGCTGTGATTCCTTTCAGCAGTGAGTGGGTATTGACGAATGTAAATGCAGGCCTGCTGTTTATTTTGATGATTACTTCTTTATCTGTATATGGCGTAATCATTGCTGGATGGGCTTCTAACTCAAAGTATGCCTTTTTGGGGGCAATGCGTTCTTCAGCACAAACGATTTCATATGAAATTGCTATGAGTGCTGCGTTAGTAGGGGTAGTAATGGTATCGGGTAGTATGAATTTTGCCGATATCGTGGAGTCGCAAAGTAAAGGTATAGCAGGCGGTTCGATTTTCTCTTGGAATTGGTTGCCTCTTTTCCCGCTGTTTATTGTTTATTTGATTTCAGCTGTGGCAGAAACCAACCGTGCGCCTTTTGATGTGGCAGAGGGTGAGTCTGAAATTGTAGCGGGTTTCCACGTAGAGTATTCAGGTTTTGCCTTTGCCTTGTTTTTCCTTGCCGAGTACATTTTTATGATTTTGATCGCTGCGTTGACTTCATTAATGTTCCTCGGTGGTTGGTTATCACCTTTCCCTCAAAGTTGGGGCATTATCGGTACACCTAGTGTGATTTGGATGTTTATTAAGATGGCCATGATTCTATATGGTTATCTTTGGATTCGCGCGACTTTCCCACGTTACCGGTATGACCAAATTATGCGTTTAGGTTGGAAAGTACTGATCCCGATAGGTTTCCTCGGTATTGTAGTACTTGGCCTGTGGATGATTTCGCCCTTGTCTTTGTGGAAGTAAGGGAGGAGAAGTAAGATGACTAATTTAGTAAAAACTTTCTTACTGGGTGAGCTTGTAAAAGGAATGGGCGTAACGCTTAAAAACTTTTTCGCCCGTAAAGAAACCATTATGTTTCCTGAGGAAAAAACACCTCAATCAGTTCGTTTCAGAGGCTTGCATGCACAGCGCCGTTACCCGAATGGAGAGGAACGCTGCATTGCCTGCAAATTGTGTGAAGCCGTTTGTCCTGCGATGGCAATCAATATTGAATCTGAACAGCGAGAAGACGGCACGCGTCGTACCACCCGTTATGATATTGATTTGACTAAGTGTATTTTCTGCGGATTCTGTGAGGAAGCGTGTCCGGTAGATGCTATCGTGGAAACACATATTTTAGAGTATCACGGTGAGAAGCGTGGTGACCTTTACTATACAAAACCGATGCTGCTGGCCATTGGTGACCGCTACGAAAGCGAAATCGCCAAGCGTAAAGCAGCTGATGCGCCGTATCGCTAAGGAGCCGTGAAATGACGTTTTCCCTTATTTTATTTTATGTATTTGCTGCCATCGTATTATTTGGTGCGCTGAAAACTGTTACTGCTAAAAACCCAGTACATGCAGCTCTCTATCTTGTACTTACTTTCTGTACGAGTGCCATGATTTGGATGCTGATGCAAGCTGAGTTCCTTGGGATTGTATTGGTGCTGGTATATGTTGGTGCAGTGATGGTGTTGTTCCTGTTCGTTGTAATGATGCTGAATATTGATATCGAAGAAATGCGTGCAGGATTCTGGCGTCATGCTCCAGTAGCAGGCACGGTTGGTGTGTTAATGGCAGTGGTGCTTATCATGATTCTGATTAATCCAAAAACGAATCTGGCTGCTTTTGGATCAATGCAGGATATTCCGGCCGATTACAGTAACATTCGTGATTTAGGTAGCCAAATTTATACAACATATCTGTTACCGTTTGAATTGGCCGCTGTATTACTGGTGTTAGGTATGGTTGCGGCAATTGCTTTGGTACATCGCAAAACCTACCAACCCAAATATATTAATCCCGCTGACCAAGTTAAAGTAAATGCAAAAGAAGGTCGTTTACGTATGGTGAAAATGAAAGCCGAAGTAGCTGAGCCTGCAAATACTACAGCTGTTTCAGACGGCCAACCAGAAGGTGAGGGCAAAGCATGATTACCTTAACCCATTATTTAGTTTTGGCTGCATTATTGTTCGGCATTAGTGCTATGGGCATTTTTATGAACCGTAAAAATGTTTTGGTTTTGTTAATGTCGATTGAGTTGATGCTTTTGGCCGTCAATTTCAATTTCATCGCATTTTCACAGTATTTGGGCGATACCGCCGGCCAGATTTTTGTATTTTTCGTATTGACGGTGGCCGCTGCGGAATCAGCAATCGGTTTAGCTATTATGGTATTGGTATTCCGTAATCGTAATACCATCAATGTAGCCGACTTAAACCGCCTTAAAGGTTAATCGGGAGAATAAGAATAATGGATAATATGAGCTTATATCTGACCATTGCCTTAGCACCGTTAGTCGGTTCGCTGATAGCAGGTTTGTTTGGCAACAAAATCGGTCGTTCCGGTGCACATACAGTTACCATTCTGGGCGTAGCTGTTTCTGCGGTGTTGTCGGCTTATGTGTTGTATGGTTTTATTGACGGTAGCCGTGCTAAATACGATGAAAATGTTTATACCTGGCTGACAATGGGTGGTTTGGATTTCTCAGTCGGTTTCTTAGTAGATAGTTTGACTGCCATGATGATGGTGGTAGTAACCAGCGTGTCACTAATGGTACATATCTACACTATCGGCTATATGCATGATGAAGAAGTTGGTTATCAACGCTTTTTCAGCTATATCTCCTTATTCACTTTCTCAATGCTGATGCTGGTGATGAGTAATAACTTCATTCAGCTGTTTTTCGGCTGGGAAGCTGTCGGCTTAGTGTCTTATTTACTGATCGGCTTTTATTTCAAGCGAGAGAGTGCCATTTTTGCTAACTTAAAAGCATTTTTAGTAAACCGCGTTGGCGACTTTGGTTTCTTGTTGGGTATTGGCTTAGTATTAGCTTACTTCGGGGGTAGTCTGCGTTATGCCGATGTATTTGCTTATTTGCCTAATCTTCAAAATGCAACTATTCAGTTGTTTCCTGGTGTCGAGTGGTCGTTGATGACGGTAACCTGCCTGTTGCTTTTCGTAGGTGCTATGGGCAAGTCAGCTCAATTTCCCTTACATGTTTGGCTGCCAGATTCCATGGAGGGCCCGACACCGATTTCCGCATTGATTCACGCAGCTACAATGGTAACAGCAGGTTTGTTCATGGTATCGCGCATGTCGCCGATGTATGAATTAAGCACGACGGCACTAAGCGTAATTATGGTGATCGGTGCGATTACTGCTTTGTTTATGGGTTTTTTGGGCACCATTCAAAACGATATCAAGCGTGTGGTGGCTTATTCTACGCTATCGCAGCTCGGTTATATGACTGTTGCTTTAGGAGCTTCGGCATACTCGATTGCTATGTTTCATGTGATGACGCATGCCTTCTTTAAGGCTCTATTGTTCTTGGCAGCCGGTAGCGCCATTATTGGAATGCACCATGATCAAGACATGCGCCACATGGGTAATCTGAAGAAATATATGCCGATTACTTGGATTACTATGCTGTTGGGTAATCTTGCCTTGATTGGCACTCCTTTCTTCTCAGGCTTTTATTCAAAAGATTCAATTATTGAAGCGGCTCATGCTAGCACATTGCCAGGTAGCACTTTTGCGTACTTTGCTGTATTGGCTAGTGTATTCGTAACTGCTTTTTATGCTTTCCGCCAATACTTTATGGTTTTTCACGGTAAAGAAAAATGGCGTGATTTGCCTGAGCATCATGATGCACATCATGACGATGGGCATCACCACGGTTTAGGTAAAAACGATAACCCCCATGAAAGTCCGTGGGTAGTTACTTTACCTCTAATCTTATTGGCCATTCCTTCCGTCATTATCGGTTATCTCGCTATCGAACCTATGTTGTATGGTGATTTCTTCAAAGATGCTATTTATGTGAATACCGAATTACATCCTACAATGGCTATTTTGAAAGAAGAGTTCCACGGACCGTTAGCAATGGTAGCGCACAGCTTGCATACTCCGGTTCTGTACTTGGCAATTGCCGGTGTCTTGTTAGCGTGGGTTCTATATGTGAAAGCTCCGCATTTACCTGCGAAGATTGCCTCGGCATTTAGCCCTATTTATAAAATTTTGGAAAATAAATATTTCTTAGATGCTATTTATTTCAATGTTTTTGCCAAGGGTTCGCGTGCATTAGGTAACTTTTTCTGGAAAGTTGGTGATACCGCTATTATTGACAATGGTATTGTGAACGGTTCGGCCAAATTTGTGGGTGCTATTGCCGCACAAATCCGCAAAATGCAAAGCGGTTTTATCTACACATATGCAGCAGCTATGGTTTTCGGTGTGCTGGTGTTGGTAGGTATGACGTTCTGGCGTTTGTTTGCCGGGTAATGTAGGAATCAATCTTAGAATAAACAGGTTATGAATATGTTTGATAACTTACTCAGTTTGGCCATTTGGGTGCCGATAGCAGCGGGTGTGCTGGTATTGGCTACTGGTTCCGATAGCCGTGCAGGCATCGCTCGGGTTCTGGCCCTTATTGGTGCTTTGTCCGGTTTTCTGATAACGCTGCCTCTATTTACAGGCTTTGATCGTTTAAACGGCGGTTACCAATTTACAGAGTTCCATAGCTGGATTCCTGCGCTTAATATCAATTATGCCTTAGGTGCGGACGGTATTTCGGTATTGTTTGTTATTCTCAATAGCTTCATTACTTTGATGGTTGTACTTGCCGGCTGGGAGGTTATTCAAAAGCGCCCAGCACAGTATATGGCGGCATTTCTGATTATGTCGGGCTTGATTAATGGTGCTTTTTCCTCTCAGGATGCGATTTTATTTTATGTGTTCTTTGAGGGTATGTTGATTCCTCTATACCTAATCGTTGGTATGTGGGGTGGCCCACGTCGTGTATATGCATCCGTAAAACTGTTTCTATATACCTTATTGGGCTCGCTCTTAATGCTGGTAGCTTTGATTTATCTTTCTTTCAAGGCCGGGGGCAGCTTTGCAATTACTGATTTGCAAAACTTGAAACAAATTCCGTTTACCATCCAACAGTTGTTGTTTGTTGCTTTCTTCTTATCTTTTGCTGTCAAAGTACCGATGTGGCCTGTGCATACTTGGTTACCGGATGCTCACGTTGAAGCACCGACAGGTGGCTCGATGGTTTTGGCTGCCATTACTTTGAAAGTTGGTGCTTATGGCTTTCTTCGCTTTGTTTTGCCGATATTGCCGGATGCCTCACGGTATTTTGCACCGGTAATTATTGTACTGTCATTGATTGCGGTGATTTATATCGGTATGGTGGCACTGGTGCAAACAGATATGAAAAAGCTGGTGGCTTACTCTTCTATTAGCCATATGGGTTTTGTAACGCTGGGTATGTTTTTATTTAGTGGCGGCTATCTGAATGATTGGGCACTCAAAGGCGCCATTATCCAGATGATTTCGCATGGCTTTGTATCTGCAGCAATGTTTATGTGTATCGGTGTAATGTATGATCGGTTACACACTCGTAATATTGCGGATTATGGCGGTGTAGTAAATGTTATGCCTAAATTTGCTGCCTTTATGATGCTTTTCGGTATGGCAAATGCGGGCCTGCCTGCAACTTCCGGCTTTGTAGGTGAGTTTATGGTAATTATGGGTGCCGTCGAAGTAAATTTCTGGATTGGTGCTTTGGCAGCTTTGACACTTATTTATGGTGCTTCTTATACTTTGTGGATGTATAAACGTGTTATTTTTGGCCCGATTACGAATCCCGAAGTGAAAGAAATGAAAGATATCAACTGCCGCGAATTTGCCGTATTGGCGATTTTGGCTGTGGCGGTTTTGGGTATGGGTTTGTATCCGCAAGCCTTTATTGAAGTCGTACATCAAGCGGCTAACGACTTGATCGTACAAGTAGCAAAAAGCAAGATTTGAGGTGTGTGAATGAACTGGACTGATTTGAATTTAATCCCGGCCATGCCTGAAATTGTTTTGCTTTCGGCATTGGGTATCGTATTACTGGTGGATTTGTGGACGAGTGATAAGAATCGTAATCTGACTCATATTCTCAGCTTGCTTACTCTGGTTGTAACTGCCGCTACCCAGTGGATGGTATGGATGCCGCAAAGCGTTTCTACGTTTAGTGGAATGTATATTGCAGACGGAATGTCGCAGCTTTCCAAAATGGTGATGTATGCGGCAATGTTTGCTATGTTTATCTATGCCAAACCATATAATCAAAGCCGAAAAATCTTTAATGGCGAATTTTATATCTTAGCCTTGTTCGCTTTAACTGGCATGAGCGTAATGGTGAGTGCGGGGCATTTCCTTACGGCATATATTGGCTTGGAATTGTTGTCACTTTCTCTGTACGCTATGATTGCTTTGCGCCGGGATTCCGGAAATGCTGCGGAAGCAGCACTGAAGTATTTCGTACTGGGTGCTTTGGCTTCAGGTCTATTGTTGTACGGTATCTCTATGGTATACGGTGCAACCGGCTCACTTGAGTTCGCTTCTGTACTTGCTTCAGCACACGAAGGGCAATCTAATATTTGGTTGTTACGCTTGGGATTAGTTTTCATCGTAGTGGCTGTTGCATTCAAACTGGGTGCCGTACCTTTTCATATGTGGGTACCCGATGTATACCAGGGCGCGCCTACTTCGGTTGCGACTTTTGTCGGTACAGCACCTAAAGTTGCAGCAGTTGTATTCGCTTTCCGAATTTTAGAAACCGGTTTGGGTACTGTCTCTCAAGATTGGGCTCCAATGTTGGCCATCTTAGCAGTGGTTTCATTGTTGGTGGGTAATTTGGCCGCTATCATGCAGACCAATATCAAAAGGATGCTGGCTTACTCAACGATTTCTCATATGGGTTTTATTTTGTTGGCATTTATGGCTGGTGCCGTTGGCTTTACTGCCGGTCTGTATTATGCGATTGCCTATGTGGTTATGGGATTGGTAGGTTTCGGTGTATTGATGTTGTTGTCGAATGAGGCATTGGAATGCGAAGAAGTCAGCGATTTAGCCGGTTTGAACCAACGCAATGCCTGGTATGCATTTTTGATGCTGCTGACGATGTTCTCAATGGCCGGTATCCCGCCATTGATGGGGTTCTATGCCAAATTTGCAGTGATTAAAACGCTGTTGGAGCAAGGCTATGTATGGCTATCAGTATTTGCTGTTGTCATGTCTCTGATTGGTGCCTTCTATTATCTGCGTGTAGTAAAAGTGATGTATTTCGATAAAAATACACATGAAGAGCCTTTGGGTAGTAACTTTTTTGCCAAAGCTTTGTTATCCGTAAATGCATTATTGCTGTTGGTATGGGGCGTAATGCCGCAAAGTGTGATGAATTGGTGTGTTCAGGCATTGAAAAGCACATTGTAATATTTTCTATATTGGATAACGGCAACCCACGAAGGTTGCCGTTTTTGCTAAGATACAGTTTGTGTAACAGGCCGTCTGAATGTTATTGGACATCTTAATAACCAATAATGATTGATCTGTTTGAATCTTTTGATAGCTGTTTGATCTGGTTCTGTAACACTGATAAAGCCACGGTTTTAAATTTCAGGATAATTGTAAGATGACCGCTTCCATGTATACCCTTTTGATATTGGCATTGATTTTTGCTAATGCTCCTTTTTTGACCAGCCGGTTTTTCGGTATTTTTAAATTGGTAAAAAAACGCTTTATCCATCACCTGCCGGAATTGGCCGTAGGTTTTGTTATTATGGGCTTATTAGCCCGCTTATTGGAATCTCGTGCCGGCAGTGTACACCCCCAAGATTGGGAGTTTTATGTAACGGTAGCCTGTCTATATTTGGTTTGCGCCTTTCCTGCATTTGTATGGCGCTATTTTTGGCATAGTAAACACAAAGAATAGGATAGGCCGTCTGAAAATATTGCCTTGAAGGTGGTTGTTGATCGATTTTACGGAAATCACACGGAATAGCATGATGCAAAAATCAATTAAAAATCTTTCCCAAGCCCGCTTGATTGTTGTCAAAGTAGGGTCCAGTTTGGTAACTGCCGAAGGTAAGGGAGTGGACAAACAGGCATTGAGTAATTGGGCTGTACAAATTGCCGGCTTAAAAGCGCAAGGTATACAGGTGATTTTTGTATCCAGTGGTGCAATTGCAGAGGGAATCAAGCGTTTGGGTTGGGACAAGCGTCCGAAAGCGGTCAATGAATTACAGGCAGCTGCGGCAGTTGGTCAGATGGGGATTGCCCAAGCTTATGAAGAAGCTTTTGCTCCTCACGGTATCATGACAGCCCAGGTTTTGCTGACGCACGAAGATTTAAGTAATCGTACCCGCTATTTGAATGCCCGTAGTACATTACGCACTTTGTTGGAAAAAGGGATTGTACCGATTATCAATGAAAACGATACGGTTACAATTGATGAAATCAAATTGGGGGATAACGATACGCTTGGAGCTTTGGTCACTAATTTGGTGGAAGCCGACGCTTTGGTGATTCTGACTGATCAGCAAGGGTTGTATGATAGTGATCCGCGTAAAAATTCACAGGCGAAATTGATTGGGCGTATTGCGGCGGAACACCCCGACTTAGAGCGTATGGCAGGCGGAGCCGGCAGTGCGGTTGGTACCGGCGGTATGTATACCAAAGTTATGGCAGCCAAGCGTGCCGCATTAAGCGGTGCGGCTACAGTGGTTGCTGGCGGGAGAGTTCCGGCCGTGTTGGAACGTTTGGCTAGAGGAGAGTCAATCGGTACGTTGTTTACCAGTGAACATAACCGTATTAATGCCCGTAAGCAATGGTTGCTTGGTCATGTACAACTTTGCGGCAGACTAACCGTAGATATAGGTGCAGAGCGGGCAATTGTAGAAAAGCATGCCAGTTTGCTGCCGGTAGGATGTATTCGGGTGGAGGGACATTTTTATCGCGGCGAATTAGTTGCCGTGGTGAATGCAGAAGGTAAGGAAATCGCCCGAGGTTTGTGTAATTACAGCAGCTCGGAAACACAAAAAATACTGCGTACGCCTTCGGATCAGATTGAAGCTAAAATCGGCTATATCATGGAAGACGAGTTGATACACCGAGATAATATGGCCAGACCGTGGTAAATTGGTTTTCAGACGGCCATAGATTATTTTCAGAGCCATTTAGGTATCAGCCGGTTGAATCATTCTGACTATTTTATGTGTGTGATATTAAGATTAAAGGATTGTATTAAGTAGCAGCGGCAGTGTCATAAAATATTCAATAAAATGTCATAGTTTGCTTGCTTGTCACATTAGCGTCATTTGAGTGCGTTATGCTTGTCATCATAATGAATTTGGATCGCTACCTTTTAGGTTGCCTAAAATAATTGGAGAAAAGCATGGCTAAAGTTCGTGTGTTGGCAGTTGAAGATGAAGAATCTATCCAAGCATTGATACGGTTTACTTTAGAACAGGCAGGTTTTGAAGTGGAAGTTGCATCCAGCGCGGAAGCAGCCCGACAAAAGCTGGACCAAGCATTGCCGGATGTTGCCTTATTGGATTGGATGCTGCCGGGACAATCGGGAGTTCAGTTAGCCAAGCAGCTCCGGCAAGATGAGCGCAGTAAAGATTTGCCAATTATTTTACTGACGGCCCGTAGCGAAGATATTGATAAGGAGCAGGGCTTGAACCAAGGTGCGGATGATTATCTGACCAAGCCGTTTTCACCACGAGAATTGATTGCGCGCATCAATGCTTTGTTGCGTCGCCGTGCACCACAAAAAACCAGTGAAATAATCGAGATTAAAGGTTTGAAGTTAGACCCTGCCGAGCAGAGGGTGTATGGGAATGAACAGCCTGTCAGCTTCGGACCTACGGAATTCAAGCTGTTACATTTTTTTATGACGCACCCTGAGCGCGTGTACAGTCGCCGCCAATTGTTGGACTTGGTGTGGGGCGATCATGTATTTGTTGAAGAGCGGACAGTAGATGTACATATACGCCGTTTGCGGCGTGCTTTAGAACCGACGGGATTTGATCGGTTTGTACAAACAGTACGCGGTGCCGGTTATCGGTTCTCACATAAAGAGGCCGCCTGAACGTGGGATTTGTTTGGAAACACATCGCTAACGGTTTGTTTTGGTTATCCGTATTGGCATTGATAGGTTATGCAGCAAAAGGTCTAGCTGGTCTTTTGCTGCTTTGTTGTTGTTGGTTAACTTTGTGGCTGATATGGCAGTTTTACTATATTTTCAAATTGGTAGGCTGGCTGGCATCTCCAAAAATAAGCAGTATTCCCCAAGTAAACGGCATGTGGGCGCAAGTTTTCAATACGCTTCTGCGCCAAGCGAAAAGCCGTAAAAAACGCAAACAAAAGTTGGGTTCGGCTTTGCAACGTTTTAATCGAGCGGTAGAAACCATTCCCAACGGTATTTTGATTCTTAACAAACAAGGGCGAATTACTTGGATGAATTCGCTTGCCGTGCAGCATTTGAATCTTAACCCTCATTCCGATTGGGGGGGAATCTTGAAAAATTTGGTGCGTACCCCCGCATTTTTGGATTATTTACAGCATACGCCTCAGGAAATGCCGGATATCAAAATCACTATGCCGAAAAACGGCGGGTTAACTGAGCGGACTTTATTAGTATCTCGTGTCGAATTCGAGGGAGACGAAGAATTATTTATTACCCGCGATATCAGTGAGGCAGAGCAGCTTAATGCCACACGCACAGCTTTTGTCGCCAACGTATCTCATGAATTGCGTACACCTTTAACAGTAATAAACGGTTTTTTAGAAACCATGGCGGATATGCCTGATTTGCCCCGTGAGCAAGCCCGGCAATTTATCGGTTTGATGCAAAAAGAGGGTACCAGAATGCAAACGCTATTGGCAGATCTGCTGACTTTATCGCGTTTGGAATCGGGCATAAAAGGCGAACATACTCCTATCGATTTATCCGCATTGGTGGGTTTGTTGGCAGAGGACGGTAAGACACTGTCGGCAGGCAAGCATACTATTGAGACCGATATTACCCCTGATTTGTGGATAGGCGGTATTTATACCGATTTGTATAACGGTCTGAGCAATTTGGTATTCAATGCCGTACGTTATACACCGGAAGGCGGGCACATACGAATCAGCTTAGAGCTGGTTCCGTCGGAGAACCTTTTTACCTTGCAGCCGATTCGCTTTTCTGTGAAAGATAACGGCCCTGGTATTGCAGCCGAACATCTGCCCCGTTTGACCGAACGTTTTTATCGGGTCGATAAAGGACGAAGCCGCTCCAGTGGGGGAACAGGCTTAGGCTTGGCGATTACCAAGCATGCCTTGGCAGAGCATGGTACTGCATTACAAATTACTAGTGAGGTGGGTGTAGGCAGTGAGTTTTCAGTGATATTTAAGCAAGCCGCTCCTCCCTCTCGTGCTTAGCGGGCTTTGTTTTTTGAATAATTTTTGAGTAGGGTCGGATGAATTTATTTTTGAAACAAAAATATTGATTAAAGATGCCGTCTGAAAATACAGGCGGCATCTTTGTTTAGTGTCTGTTATGTTGATACGGAACCAGGTAGTAAGTCGAATATCTTACACTAATTCATGCAGAGCCATGCCGTATCAGATTGGCAGTATATCGATCAAGCCAGTTGCAGAATGGGCTTTCCGGCTTTGCCGACAGCTTGTTGGTAGGTTGGATTGGCTTCAATGCGTGCCAAATAGCTGCGGATGTTGGGATACATACCGAGGCTGGAGCGGGCAGCTGCGGCCTGAAGAGGGTAGCTCATCATGATATCGGCACCGCTGATAAAGTCCCCCATAAGCCAGTTTTTTCCTTCTAAAGCTTGTTCGACATGGCGTAGATGCTGGGTAGTTTGCGGGCGCAAAAAGCGAGACTGCGCCTCCTCGTTGATTTTTTTAGCCGCCGGCCTAATTAAAAAAGGCATCGGTGCAGTTTCGATTTTTCGGAATACCAGCGACATCAGCATCAGCGGCATTAATGATGCTTCGGCATAATGCAGCCAACGTTGGTATTGCCAATAATCGGGATGGTCGCGCTCGGGCATGAAACGGCCATTGCCGTATGTTTGGATAAGGTAGTCGGTAATTGCACCGCTTTCGGCCAAGATCATATCACCGTCTTGCAGAATCGGCGCTTTACCTAAAGGATGTACTTTTTTAAGCGCATCTGGCGCTAAGAGGGTGCCGGGGTGGCGTGCGTGTTGGCAAAGGGTGTATTCGAGACCGAGGAGTTCAAGCAGCCATACGATACGTAAAGAGCGCGATTGCGCTAAGGCGTGGAGTTTCAGCATATTTTTCCCATTTTATATTTTCGTAATGTGACGTCGGAGCAGCGGCCTTTGTGGCTTATTTGTTTGGCTGCCGTTATTTTATTGAAATAATTCGATAGGTTAATATTATATTTTGTTGTTTTCAATAGTCTGCATAAAAAGCGTTTGAAAATAGCAGGCTAAGCCGAAATATCGTAGGTGGATTTGCGACAGGTTGGGTTATGGAGTGTGGCTGCAATATGTTGCGGGGAATATTCAGGCCGTCTGAAGATTTCAGACGGCCTGAATGTTGGTTTGCCTGATATTCCGGATTTTTGGTTAGCGGGTACGCGCCAATAATTCATCGGCTAGGTTGAGATAGGCAAGCGTTCCTTTGGCCTTGGCATCATAGGCAAGAGCTGGGAGGCCGTGGCTGGGAGCCTCTGCCAAACGCACGTTTCGCGGAATCGTAGTGGTAAAAAGCTGTTTACCGAAGTGCGATTGCAGCTGTTCGGTTACCTCCTGCGCCAAGCGGCTGCGGCTGTCATAAAGGGTACGTACAATGCCGAGAATATCCAGTTGGGGATTGATTGCTTGGCGGATTTTACGGACGGTAGCGACTAAGTCGGAAATACCTTCAAGCGCATAGTATTCGCAAACCATCGGCACGATAACGCCTTGTGCGGCAACCAAGCCGTTAAGTGTCAGCAAGGTTAGCGTTGGCGGGCAGTCGATGAGGATGTAGTCATAATCAGCGCTGATATCGGCCAATGCGTTTTTCAGACGCATCTCGCGGGCGATTTCCTGAACCAATTCTATCTCGGCACCGGCTAAAGCACGGTTGGCGGCCAATACGTCATAACCGCCCGCCTCACTTCTGACAACGGCTTCTTTAACACCGGTTTCACCAAGCAGCACTTGATAGACGCCGGCGTCGAGACTGCCTTTGTTGATCCCGCTGCCTGTAGTGGCATTGCCCTGCGGGTCGAGATCGATCACGAGAACACGTTGTTTTTTATCGGCCAGCGAAGCGGCAAGGTTGACCACAGTAGTGGTTTTGCCGACGCCGCCTTTTTGGTTGGCAACGGCGATGATTTTTGCGCTCATATCATTATGTCTTCATGCAATCGTTTGGTCAGCGTGAATTGTACCGTTATTTGTTTGAAAAGGGTATCGGCAGGCAGACTGTGTTGGGTTAGATGAAGTTTGGTTTTGAGGGTGGGCGGCAACTTCTGGATGCGGCTTGATAGAATACCAGGTTGTCTCGAAAACATTCCCACAATTCTGCCGCTTCCCTTGTTTTCGCGTAAAATGCACACAAATACAATATCCCGATCTCTGCTTAGGGCGCCGCCCGCAGGCAGAAACTTAAAATATATTTTTGCGGAACTTAAAACATGCATGCCACCGTATACCTTGAAGACCACGAATATATAGCCTTGTGCGACCTCTTAAAGCTTGCCGGGCTGACCGAGAGCGGTGGGCAGGCCAAGGCTGTGATTGCCGAAGGGCAGGTGTTGCGTAACGGCGAAGTGGAAACCCGAAAAACAGCCAAAATACGTGGTGGCGAAGTAATTGAATTTGCCGGAGCGGTGTTGGAAGTGGAAAACGGCTATGACACGGACGCTTAAACCGGAAGACCTGTTGCCTGAGCCGATACGTCCCGAGGATTGGGAATGTTGCGGTAGCGAGTGCGGCGATGCGTGTATCCAAACCATTTATTGGAAAGAAAAGGCCCAGTACGATGCGCAGCAACGCCTTTTGAAGGAGCAGCAGGCCGAAAAAGAGGCCGATCATGATTGATTTGCATTGCCATTCTAATATTTCGGATGGCACTTTGCCCCCGTTCGAGGTAGTACGTTCGGCGCATGCCAACGGCTGTACTATGTTGGCTTTAACCGATCACGACCATACCGGCGGCTTGGCTGAAGCCCGCGCACAAGCAAATGCTCTTGGTATGCGTTTTATCAACGGCGTAGAAGTGTCGGTAACTTGGCGGCATCGTAGCGTGCATATCGTTGGTTTGGATTTTGATGACAATCATAGCGGATTGCAGCACCTTTTGGCCGAAGTGCGTAAAGGCCGTTTGAAACGGTTGGAACAGATTGCCGAAAAGCTTGAAAAAAAAGGCATAACAGGGGCATATGACGGTGCATTGGCGTTGGCGGCCAATCCCGAGATGGTATCGCGTACCCATGTGGCGGAATTCTTGATTGCACAAGGCGTGGTGCGTAACAAGCAGCAGGCGTTCACCCGCTATCTGGGGGACGGCAAACCGGCCGGCGTAAAGCACGAATGGGCAAGTTTGGCCGATTGCGTAGAAGCGATTAAAGCGGCCGGCGGCTTGGCGGTGATTGCCCATCCGATGCGTTACGGTTTTTCGGCAACGGCCAAACGCAATTTATTTGAAGAATTTAAATCATTGGGTGGACACGGTATCGAAATACATAGCGGCAATTGCGATAAAAATGACCGTCTCAATTATGCTTTGCTGGCTGAACGTTTCGGCTTGATGGCCAGCGTAGGCAGCGATTTTCACCGTAAAGGCGATTACAGCGGCGGTGTATTGGGCGTTTGCCCGCCGTTGCCGGAAAATTGTACGCCGGTATGGACATGTTTTAGAGATACCTAATTGATGATAAGCATCCGTAGTCGGATATTTTCAGACGGCCTGCTAATGCAAAAAGTAGTGTGGGTGTGAAAGCGTGCTTAAATAACACAATCTGATTCATGTCTTTGCTTTCGCATGGTTAACCTTATCCCACTACAAATATACCCATAACAGATAATATTGAATAAAGGAACATAAACTATGGCGCAATTTTTTGCCATTCATCCCGATAATCCGCAAGAACGCCTGATTAAGCAGGCGGCGGAAATCGTGAAACAAGGCGGAGTGGTGGTGTACCCGACCGACTCTTGCTATGCGTTGGGCTGCCAGCTTGGCGATAAAGATGCGATGGAACGTATTTTAAATATCCGCAAAATCGATCAAAAACATCATCTCACTTTGATGTGCGCCGATTTGAGCGAACTCGGTACTTATGCCAAAGTCGATAACAGCCAATTCCGCCAGCTGAAAGCGGCTACTCCCGGTAGCTATACCTTTATTATGCAGGCGACCAAAGAAGTGCCTAACCGCACGCTGCACCCCAAACGCAAAACCATCGGATTGCGCGTGCCCGACAATAAAATCGCTTTGGCATTGTTGCAGGAATTGGGTGAACCGATGTTGAGTTGTACCTTGATGCTGCCCGAAGATGCCGAGCCGTTGTCTGATCCATACGAAATCCGCGACCGTCTCGAACACAGCGTTGATTTGGTGATAGACGGTGGCTGGTGCGGTACTGATCCGACAACCGTAATCGATATGACCGACGGTGTGGAGCTGGTGCGCGAGGGCAAGGGCGATAAGGCTTTATTCGGTTTGTAGGCACACTGGTTTTTGTTGGTGGAAATATATTTCAGACGGCCTTGTATATGGCAGGCCGTCTGAAAATAAGAAAGGAAATCCCGCATGGGTGGTAATTTTGATTTAGGTATCTTTTTATTGGCGGTGTTGCCGGTATTGCTGGCGATAACCGTACACGAAGCCGCACACGGTTACGCCGCGCGTTATTACGGCGACCGTACGGCCGAGCAATTGGGTCGGCTGACGCTGAACCCGTTGGCACATATTGATCCGATTGGTACAGTGGTTGTGCCTGCCTTGCTGTTTTTTACTACCGGCTTTATGTTCGGCTGGGCCAAACCCGTGCCTGTGGTTTCGAGAAATTTACGCAATGTCCGTATCGGTATGCGGATGGTGGCGATTGCGGGTCCGCTCTCCAATCTGGTGATGATGTTTGGTTGGGCATTCGTGATGATGTTGGCACCTTGGGTGCCGGCCAGTTTCCAGTATCCTTTGACTCAGATGGCCAATTTCGGCGTTACCATCAATGCCTTGTTGTTCGTATTGAATATGCTGCCGATTCTGCCTTTGGACGGCGGGCGTTTTGTCGATACTTTCCTGCCGCCTAAGGCTTCGATGGCTTTTCAAAAAATCGAACCTTACGGTATGTGGATTTTGGTCATTATGATGTTTACCGGCGTACTTGGTGCGATTATGCATCCTTTGGTATCGCTGGTGCTGAGCTTGGTAAGATAAGATATTGCTTTGCCCGATAGGGTTCAAAGCACACAGGCCGTCTGAAAATAGTTTCAGACGGCCTGTGTATTTGGAGTGCTACTATTTTACTCTTTGCGCTTGCAAATTTGTAAAACTTCCATTCCGTATCGGACAGCTTTCGTTTCATCCACTCCGTGTACGGCTTGCAATTCGGCTAAGGTTTGCGGTTGTTTGGCGGCGATTGCGCGCAAAGTGATTTTGCTGAATACCTGATATTCTTCTATGCCTTCTGTTGCTGCTGTTTCCGAACACCATTGCAGCAGGGAGCGCATCAGCCGGCGTCGCCGTGCAGCCTCTTCGGAAAGGCCGTCTGAAAAAGGAGCGCAAACGGCTAAAATATCCGTACCGTATTTCCCGGCGCGTACTTCGCCCAAGCCGTAAATGCCTTGTAGGTCGAGGGTATTGGCGGGCGTGTAATTAAGCATGTCTTCAATGCTTTCGTCGGCACAGATTTTACTCGGGGCGCAGCCTTCTGTTTGCGCCTGACGGGTGCGCCATTCCAGCAGGGAGGTACGAAGGGCACGACTTCGGTTGTCTTCGAGTGTATCGGATACGGGTGGTACGTTTTCAGACGGCATGTGATGTGTTAAGGAGCAAATCTCGAGGATTTCTAAACCGAATTTTTGGATTTTCGCTTCGCCCAGTCCGTAAATATCATGTAGCTCGGCCACGGTTTGCGGCATTTTTTCAACGATGTCGCGTAGGGTTTTGTCGCCGCAAATTACATAAGCGGGTACTTCTTCGGCTTTGGCTTTGCCGATTCGCCATTGGCGTAAGGCTTGCCAAATGCGTTCTTCGCGTTCGGTACGCAGCCATTCGTCTTTCGGTTTTTCGATGGCGGTCTTGTCGCGTTTGAGCGGGCGCAGCCAAACGGGTGTGCTGCCTTTGAGTACGGCCTTGGCGGCTTCGGTGAGCTGCAAGGCTTGATGTTGCATCACATTGACGTTGAGCAAGCCCAAGCCGATACATTGCCGAACTACGCCGCGCCATTCTTTGTCGGACAGCGTGTCGCCGATGCCGAAGGTAGAGAGTTTGTCGTGGCCGTTGCTTTTGATCCAATCATCTGTTTTGCTGCGTAATACATTGATAACGTAGCCTGCTGCAAAGTTCTGTCCTACACGGTATACACAGCTGAGTAGTTTTTGCACCAATACTGTGCCGTCAAAGCGTACAGGCGGGTGGAGGCAGTTGTCGCAATGCCCGCAGGCTTGGGTAGTTTCACCGAAATGTTGCAGTAACGCCGTGCGGCGGCAGTCAGCGGTTTCACATACACCCAACATAGCATCGAGTTTTTGCTGCTCGATTTGTTTTTGTATATCGCTACCGTTGCCCTGCTGGATGCGTTCGCGCAGAATTACCCAGTCGTTAAGACCGTAGCATAACCAGCTGACAGCCGGCAGGCCGTCGCGCCCGGCGCGGCCGGACTCCTGATAAAAATGCTCGATACTTTGCGGCATATCAAGGTGGGCGACAAAGCGGACATCCGGCTTGTCGATACCCATACCGAAGGCCACGGTAGCCACCACGATGACACCGTCTTCGTGAGTAAATCGGCGTTGGTGGGCTTCGCGCATTTCCATACTCATACCGGCATGGTAAGCGATGGCGTCGAGGCCGTTTTCACATAAAAAACCGGTGATGTCATCTACCTTTTTGCGGCTCAGGCAATATACGATACCGCTTTGCCCTGCCGCCTGTTTGCGGATAAATTCGAGCAACTGGCGTTTGCCGTTGTTTTTCTCAATGACTTGGTAGTAGATGTTGGGGCGGTCGAAACTGGCGATAAATTCGGGGCTGTTTTCCAGTTTGAGATAGTGTTTGATATCGGCGCGGGTTTCGGCGTCGGCCGTCGCGGTGAGGGCGATGCGCGGAATGTCGGGATAACGGTCGGCCAAGATACCGAGCTGCTGGTATTCGGGGCGGAAATCATGTCCCCATTGGCTCACGCAATGTGCCTCGTCGATGGCAAACAGGCTGATGGTGTTGTAATCGAGAAAACGTAAAAAACGCTCGCTCACCAAGCGTTCGGGCGCAACATACAACAGTTTCAGACGGCCTGCTGCAATCTCTTCGGCAATACGGCGCACTTCCTCGCTCGAAGTTCCGCTATGCACGCTGGCGGCAGCGACGCCCGCCGCATGCAGGGCGGCTACTTGGTCGTTCATTAATGCAATCAGCGGCGATACCACTACCGCCACTCCTTCGCGCATCAAGGCCGGAATCTGGTAGCACAGGCTTTTGCCGCCGCCCGTAGGCATCAATACCAACAGGCTTTCGCCGCGGGCCAGCGTGTTGACGATTTGCTCCTGCTTGCCCCGAAATTCGGGGTAGCCGAATACATCGTGCAAAATCTGCCGTGCGGCGGGCGGGTTGGTCATAAAGCGAAATCCGTTATATGATACAAAGCTGACATTTTATCTTTTTTAAAGGCCGTCTGAAAGGAAAGCCATGAATATCCGTATCCTTAGCCCCGCGGTTGCGCCGCTGCTGGCCGTTTTGCTTGCTTCTTGTGCCTCTACCGGACCGAATGTGTCGGGCAGTTGGAAGGAAATCGGGGTTACCAGTAACGGTAATATCCAGGCCAGCATAGATACTGCCAGCGTCCGCCGCAGCGGAAATTTGGCGACTTTCCGTGATAAGAAAACCGTATTGAAGCCGTCGGAAGAGCGTTATGTGAATACGCCGCGCTATAAAACGGCGGTAGGCGAGTGGGAAATCAACTGCCGAAACAAAACTTACCGTCTCACCGCCCTGCAATTATTGGATGAGCGCGGCCAAGTATTGATGAACCAGCGCTATACAGCCACCGACTTGCGCCCGATGTCGGTGATGGACGGTTCGATTACCGAAAAACAATACGAAACCGTATGCCGCTGACGGCAGTTGCGGTTGGTAAGATTTTTTAAACTATAGGAGCACACCATGAAAAAATTGCTGTGTATCACTCTTTTAGCGGTCAGTTTGCCAGCTTGGGCGGATGCGGCCAATGATTTGTTGGGTGCGCAAGCGGCTTTTCGCCAAGCCTTGAGCGCGCAAAACAGTAACGGCGGCAAAATCGTTTCATTGCAACGCGATCTGGCTGCGGCACAGGCACGTTTGCAGCAAACCCAAGCCGAAATCACGCGTTTGGAAGGTGAGCTGCAGGCAGCTACGGCAGCCAAAGCACAAAATGACAATGCGCTTCAGGAAGCCGGCGCGCGTTTGAATGCCGCATGGGCAGCCGCCCGTGCAAGCGGTACTGCCCAATAAAAAAAGCGTTGTAACATTTGCCCGTGTTATAATCCTCGCGCATATGGGCAAAACAGACAGTCGCCGCGCATTGCGTAAAGCGTGCGGGGAGGAAAGTCCGGGCTCCGCAGAGCAGAATGCCGGCTAACGGCCGGGCGCGGTAACGCGACGGAAAGTGGAACAGAAAGCAATACCGCCGATGGCTGCTTTTAGGCAGCACAGGTAAGGGTGAAAAGGTGCGGTAAGAGCGCACCGTGCACTTGGTAACAAGGCGCAGCAGGCTAAACCCCATTCGGAGCAAGACCAAACAGAACACGATGACGCTGCTCGCCGAGTGTTCGGGTAGGTTGCTGGAGCGTATCAGCAATGGTACGCCTAGAGGAATGACTGTCCGCGACAGAACCCGGCTTATCGTTTAGCCCATATGCCGCCTTAATTCAAAGCCGTCCGTACAATATTATGATGCGGGCGGCTTTTTCCTATTGGTATCTGCGGCATCATACGGTTGGCGGCAAGGGATATGATTGTTTCATATCAAGATATGCCTGCTGTACAGTCAACAAATGCGCTATTTTATGATATAAAGCGCATGACAATCCCTCTAACCCAACCCCGGAGCAATTGCATGGAACTAGTATTTATCCGCCACGGCCAAAGCGAATGGAACGCTAAAAACCTTTTCACCGGCTGGCGTGATGTAAAATTGAGCGAACAAGGTTTGGCCGAAGCCGCTGCCGCCGGCCGCAAGCTGAAAGAAAAAGGTTATCTGTTTGATATTGCTTTCACCTCCGTACTGACCCGCGCTATTAAAACCTGTAATATCGTTTTGGAAGAAAGCGACCAGCTGTGGGTGCCGCAAATCAAAACTTGGCGTTTGAACGAGCGCCACTACGGCCAACTGCAAGGTTTGGATAAAAAGCAGACGGCAGAAAAATACGGTGACGAGCAAGTACATATTTGGCGTCGGAGCTACGATACGTTACCGCCGCTTTTGGATCCGGCCGATGAATTTTCTGCCCATAACGACCGCCGTTACGAACACCTGCCCAGCGATGTAGTACCCGACGGTGAAAACTTGAAAGTCACTTTGGATCGCGTGCTGCCGTTTTGGGAAGACCAAATCGCTCCCGCCATCATCAGCGGCAAGCGTGTATTGGTGGCGGCGCACGGTAACAGCTTGCGTGCTTTGGCCAAACATATTGAAGGCATTTCAGACGAAGACATTATGGCTTTGGAAATTCCGACCGGCCAACCGTTGGTATATAAGTTGGATGAAAATCTGAAAGTGATTGAGAAGTTTTATTTGTAAAAATAAGCGTATACTTTGTACCGCATAATATAAAAATGCCGTCTGAAAATTTTCAGACGGCATTTTCTTTATATTAAGGATTATCCTTTGGTTTTGCGGTTATACACCAGCGAAGTGAGGATGGATGCTCCCAGAGCGCCGAATACGACTGACAACGAAATACCCACCGGGACGTGTACCCATTTGATAATCAGCATTTTGATACCGATAAAGCTGAGCACGAAAGCCAAACCGTATTTTAAGAAGATGAAGCGGTCGGCGATATCGGCCAGCAAGAAATACATGGCGCGCAAACCCAAAATGGCAAAAATATTGGAGGTTAGTACGATAAACGGATCTTTGGTAACGGCGAAAATAGCGGGAATGCTGTCGACTGCAAACACAACATCGCTGATTTCCACCATGATTAAAACCAAAAACAAGGGCGTGGCAATGCGCTTGCCGTTCTCAACGGTAAAGAATTTCTCACCGTCCAATTCTTTGCTCACACGGATGTGTTTGGTCAGCCATTTTAAGATGCGGTTGTCAGACAGATCTTGTTCTTCCTCGTCATCGTGTTTAATCATCTTGATACCGGTATAGAGCAGGAATGCGCCAAATAGATACAGAACCCATTCGAATTCACGTACCAGTGCGGCACCCACAAATACCATAATCGCACGCAGAATAATCGCACCCAACACGCCGTAAAGCAGCACGCGGTGCTGGTATTGCGGTGGTACTTTGAAGTAGCTGAATATCATCAGGAAAACAAAAAGATTGTCCACCGCTAAGGATTTTTCCAGAATATAACCGGTTAAAAATTCCATTACTTTGGCCGAGGCAACGGCATGGCCGTAATCCTGGTTGTGGCCGAGTTCCCAATACAGCCAGCCGGCGAAAGCCATCGAAACCGCTATCCAAACTACCGACCATACCAGTGCTTCTTTAGGGCTGACTTTGTGGGCGCCGCTTTTTTTCAATGTCAGCATGTCGATGCCGATCATCACCAAAACAGCAATAAAAAAGACGCCGTAAAATAACGGCGATCCGACCGAGGCTTCTGAAACCATGTGTGTCTTTCTGCATTTTAATAAAAAATAGATGTGCAGGATTGTAGCATATCCGTATGGTAACGGGTGGGAGGATTCTATTTTAAAATTAGTAGGTTGGGTTGGAAATTGTAAAAAATTTGTTTAGATGCGGCGGCAATCGTGGCATTTTATTTGCGTTTGGCATAATAGGAAGGTTGTAGATGGAATATCCAACAATATGCCTATGCCGTTTGAAAATTTTCAGACGGCATAGGCATATTATTTTTAAGTAAGGGGGTTATCGGGCCTTTTCAAACCTCACTTCTTCGCCGAATACCTGCTGCCATAAGTCGCGTACGCTTTGGTAATAGGCTTGCACTTCTTCGGTAACTTCTACTTTTTCCGCATCGCGCAGTTTGGTGTTGTGCTGCTGTTGGCGGTAAAAACGGTAGGCGGTACGGGCTTGTTCGGCCAGTGTGTGGCTGATTAATCCGGCATCGGCGGCGATATTGAGCAGGGCGATGTTACCGTAGTTGTCGAGCAGCAGAGGGTGTTCGCCCGAATAGGCGAGAATCAGGTATTGCACGATAAACTCGACATCAACCACACCGCCGCGGGCGTATTTGACGTTGTACTCTTGCGGCGGATGAGTGGCGAACATTTTTTCGCGCATCTCAATGATTTCGGCAGCCAGTTCGCTGCGATTGCGCGGACGGGTAAGGATTTCTTGACGCAAGGCATCGAATGCTTGGCCGATTTCGGCTTTGCCACAGATAAAGCGGGCACGGGTAAGTGATTGGTGCTCCCATGTCCACGCGCTTTCGCGTTGGTATTTTTCAAAAGCGGCGACAGTGCAGGCAAGAAAGCCCGAGTCGCCGTTGGGGCGCAGACGCAAATCAACATCGTAGAGCGAGCCTGCGCCGGTGGCGGCGGATAGCCAGTTGGTGAGGCGCCGGGCGAAGCGTCCGTAAATATCGGGGGCGTCGGGGTGTGGGTCGTCATACACATAAACCAAATCGAGATCGGAGGTATAGCCAAGCTCTTTTCCGCCGAGTTTGCCGTAGCCGATGATGCCGATGTTGGGTGTGTCGGTGTGGGTTTTGGGTGTGTCTGCCCATACGCAGGGTATGGCAGCAGCCAAAATGGTATCGGCCAGTGCGGAGAGTTGGTCGGACAATGCTTCTACCGTCCACAGACCGGCCAGGTCTTGTACGGCGAGGCGGAAAACTTGGGTATGTTGGAAATGGCGCAAAACGTCCATTTGGGCTTCGGTGTCGCCGGCGGCGTTGTGCAGGCCGTCTGAAAGTTCGGCGGCAAGTTTGGGCCAATCGTAAACGGTGTCCATCAGTTGGGCGCTGAGTAATTCGTCGAGCAGAATCGGATGGCGCATCAGGTAAGAAGCAACCCATGAACTTTGGCTCATTAGGGCGGCCAATTGGTTTAATGCCTGCGGATGTTCGTGTAAAAGAGCGAGATACGACGAGCGGCGGCTGATGTTTTCGAGAAAATCGAGCAGACGCAACAGGGTATCGGTCGGGTTAGCTTGTGCGGCTGAGGCTTGTACCAATAGCGGGATAATCGTATCGAAGCGCGGCTGTGCGGTGCTCGATAGCTGACGGTATTTGTGGCCGGAGCGGATTTGGTCGAGCCGTTTGGCAATCAAGCCGGCTTCGAAGCCGTGGGCGGACAGTTGGTTGAAGCGTTCCTCTGGATCAGGGTTTTCCTGCCAAATGCAATGCCAGCAGTCGTCTAGTGTATGGCTTTGTTCGGCAGGGTCGGCGAGGATTTGGTTGAATATGGCGTTAACGCGGCTGCGGTGGGTGTTGAGGCCGTCTGAAAAAGCGGCATAGTCGGCAAAGCCCATGCTTTCGGCGAGCAATTGCTGCTGTTCGGGGTTGTCGGGCAGCATTTGGGTTTGTTGGTCGTCCCAATATTGCAGGCGGTGTTCTACATCGCGCAGGAAGCGGTAGGCTGAGAGTAAGGTTTGGACGGTTTCGGCATCAAGCATTTCCAATTCTTGCAGTTTGAGCAGGGTTTCCTGTGTGCCTTTCAGTTGCAGGGCGCGTACTTGTCCGCCGCGGATAAGTTGGAAAATTTGGGCGATAAATTCGACTTCGCGTATGCCGCCCGCTCCGAGTTTGACATTATCGGCCATGCCTTTGCGGTTCACTTCTTGGCGGATTTGCTTGTGCAGCCCGCGCATGGCTTCGTAGGCGTTGAAGTCGAGATATTTTCGGAAAACAAACGGACGTACCAACGCATTGATATCGTTGGGATAGGGGGTGACGATACGGCCTTTGCACCAAGCATAGCGTTCCCATTCGCGCCCTTGGGTAATCAAATATTGTTCGAGGGCAGTTTCGTTGAGAACCAATGCCCCGGAGTCGCCGTCAGGACGCAGACGCATATCAACGCGGAAAACTTGGCCGTCGCCGGTAATGTCGTTGAGCAGAGAAATCAGCTTTTGGCCGACTTTGGTGAAGAATTCCTGATTGCTCCGTTCACGTTTGCCGTCGGTATCGCCGGATTCGGGGTAGATGAAAATCAAATCAATGTCGGAAGAAACATTTAATTCGTATCCCCCCGCCTTGCCCATCGCTACCACGCTGAGATATTGGGGTTGTCCGCTGTGCCGGCCTATCGGCGTACCGTACATGCTTTGATAATAAGCATAAGCGTAGTCGAGGACGGTATTGACGGCGAAGTCGGCAAAGAGGGTGATGGTTCGGGTAACTTCTGCCAAATCGCTGTTGCGGTTGAGGTCGCGGGTGATAATCTGGGCCATCACATAACGCCGCAGGATTCGGAGTTGTGCGGCGATTTCTGCTTCGTTTTCCGCCTCTTTTAAGGCCTGCCAATCGGTGAAATTTTGAAAGTCTTCAAGGCTGAGTACTTTGTCGAGCCAGGGGGAGAGTATTTCGGGTTGGAGATTGCCGTTATCGAGGTGGCGGGCAAGATATTGTGAATATCGGCGGGCGGATTCGGTGGCTGTCATGGCGGAGGGGCTTTACGTTTGTAGACAATAAAATCTTATCATATTAATCTTTAATGCCGTCTGAAAGTTTCAGACGGCCTTGCCGTTATAGCAAAAAATAATGAAATATAGCCAGTATTACCGTGCCTTTTACTCGTATGACTGAGTGAAAAAATGCTTGACGATTGAAATAAATTGCCACAAAAATGTAAACCATTGTAAGTTTGAACAAGAATCCGGGCTTGCCGGAGCAATCAATAAGGAGTGGTGAGAATGAATTCTTCTATCGTACGGCCGGGCGCGCTGTTGCTGGCTTTGGGTATGGCTTTTGGCTTGAGTGCGTGTAATAAAGATAATGCGCAAACTGCTGCGCCGGCGGCTTCCGGTTCGGCAGGCGGTGCTTCTGAGGGATCACAGAGCATTACCATAAACAACGGTGCGGAGCCTGAGTCTCTTGACCCGCATAAAGTTTCAGGCGTGCCGGAATCACATTTGCTGACCCAGCTGCTCGAAGGGCTGACTTCGACCGATAAAGACGGAAATACCGCGCCGGGTATGGCCGAATCTTGGGAAAGTGCCGATAACCAAGTGTGGATATTCAAACTGCGTGATGCAAAATGGAGCGACGGTTCACCCGTTACCGCCGAAGATTTTGTTTACAGCTTGCGCCGTTTGGTTGATCCGAAAACCGGTTCGCCTTATGCCAGCTATTTGGATGATGCGCACGTATTGAATGCCGGCGATGTGATGAACGGTAAAAAAGCTCCCGATACGTTGGGCGTGAAAGCGGTAGACGAGCGCACTTTGGAAATCACCCTCAGCCAGCCGGTACCTTATTTCCCCGATATGTTGGTACATACTTCGGTGAAGCCGGTGAATAAAAAAGCGGTTGAACAACATGGCGACAAATGGACTTCGCCTGAAAATTTTGTCAGCAACGGCCCGTATAAACTCAAGAGCTGGGAAGTAAACAGCCAAATCGTGCTCGAGCGCAATCCTGGGTATTACGATAATGCCAATACGAAAATCGACCGTGCCGTTTTCCTGCCGATTTCTTCGCCGCCTACTGATGTAAACCGTTATAAAGCGGGTGAGGTGGATTTCACCTATAACGACTTGCCCAGCGATCAATTCCAAACCCTGAAAAAAGAAATGGGAGAGGAAATGAAAACCAGTCCGCTTTTGTGCGTGTATTACTATGAAACAAATACGGTGAAACCGCCGTTTGACGATGTCCGTGTGCGCCGTGCTTTGGCATTGGCCTTAGACCGCGATACTTTTGCCGAAAAAGTGGTCGGACGCGGCGAAACGGCGGCTTACCAATTTACACCCACGGCTACACAAGGCATTGTCCCCAACAAACCCGAATGGGCAGGATGGAGCCAAGAACAGCGCGTTGCCGAAGCGAAAAAACTCTTGACAGAGGCCGGTTACAGCGAAGCCAAACCGCTTTCGTTTGATTTGCTTTACAACACCAATGAAAACCACAAGAAAAACGCCGTAGCTGCCGCTGCATTGTGGAAGCAGACTTTGGGTTTTGTAAATGTGAATTTGGCCAACCAAGAATGGAAAACTTACTTGGAAAGCCGCCGCAGCGGTAAATACCAAATGGCGCGCGCAGGTTGGTGTGCCGACTATAACGAGCCTTCGTCTTTCTTGAATATTCTGAAAACGGGCAACAGCAACAACCACGGCAAATACAGTAGCGCCGAGTTCGATCGTTTGATGGCCGAAACCCTCAAGCCGGGTATCAGCACGGAGCAGCGTGCGGATCTTTACCGTCAGGCGGAGGCTGTATTGGATAAGGATATGCCCAATATCAATGTTTACCACTATGCCAATGTGCGCTTGGTTAAACCTTATGTAGAGGGATATTCTGTCAAAGATCCGATGGATAATTTCCATTTGAAATATATGTCGGTTGCCAAGCATTAATGTATCCGCGGCATACTTTCAGACGGCATAGGCCGTCTGAAAGTTTACTTATCATTGGCCATACGGATATTCCGTCTTTGGTAATGGAGTATGAAAGAAAGTTATGCTGAAACTGATTTTCCGCAGGGGGCTTGAGGCGATTCCCACGCTTTTGGTCTTGATTACCGTATCGTTTTTTATGATGCGGCTGGCGCCGGGCAGCCCGTTTACGGGTGAACGCAACCTGCCGCCCGAGGTGTTGGCGAATATCGAAGCCAAATACAATTTGAACGCCCCTTTGCACATACAGTATGTCAATTATCTCAAACAACTGGCACAGGGTGATTTCGGCCCGTCGTTCAAATACAAAGATTATTCGGTTAACGAGCTGCTTGCCCAAGCGTTTCCGGTTTCGTTGGAGTTGGGCATTTATGCGTTCTTAATTGCTTTGGTGTTGGGTGTTGTATTGGGCGTGATTGCCGCGCTGAAGCAAAATTCATGGTTGGATTATCTGCTGATGAGCTTGGCCATGACGGGTGTGGTGATTCCCAATTTTGTAAAAGCACCTTTGCTGGTGTTGATTTTCGCCATCGGCCTTAAATGGTTGCCCGCAGGCGGCTGGAACGGTGGGGCGGCGGCTAATTTGGTATTACCGGTAGCAGCTTTGGCATTGGCTTATGTAGCCGGTATCGCCCGCATTATGCGCAGTTCGATGATTGAAGTGATGAACAGCCAATTTATCCGCACGGCGCGCGCCAAAGGGCTGCCTTTACACAGAATCGTTTTGAAACATGCCTTACGCCCCGCCATGTTGCCGGTGATTTCCTATCTTGGCCCGGCATTTGTCGGCATCATTACCGGCTCGATTGTGATTGAAACCATTTTCGGTTTGCCCGGTATCGGCCAATTGTTCGTGAACGGTGCACTCAACCGTGATTACGGTATGGTGTTGGGTTTGACTATCTTGGTAGGCGTATTAACCATTGCATTCAATGCGGTGGTAGATATTCTGTATGCGGTCATAGATCCGAAAATACGCTATTGATAACCATCAGGCCGTCTGAAATATTTTCAGACGGCCTCGATAGATAACGATTAAGAACACATTATGAAACTAACCCAAAACCAGCTTGCCGCCGTGGAAACATTGGCAGAAGCAGCTGAAGTGAAAGGACGTAGCCTTTGGCAGGATGCTTGGCGGCGGTTTAAGCGAAACCGTGCCGCCTTGGCCAGTATGGCGGTATTGATATTGGTAACGGCATTCGTGCTACTGGCTCCTTTGTTTTCACCGTTTGCATATGATTATACCGATTGGGGGGCGATGCAGCAGGCGCCGCAGATGGAGGGCGGACACTATTTCGGTACCGATTCGCTCGGGCGCGATTTGTTGGTGCGTGTGGCCATGGGTGGTCGTATTTCGCTGATGGTGGGTTTGGCGGGCGCGTTGGTGGCCGTATTGTTCGGCACGGTATACGGCGCGGTATCGGGCTTTTTCGGCGGTAAAACCGATATGCTGATGATGCGCTTTTTGGAAATTCTCAACGCCTTTCCGTTCATGTTTTTCGTGATTTTGCTGGTTACCTTTTTCGGCCGTAATTTGGTGCTGATTTTCGTAGCCATCGGTTTGGTGTCATGGCTGGACGTGGCGCGTATCGTGCGCGGTCAAACGCTGAGTCTTAAGCGTAAAGAGTTTGTCGAAGCCGCGGAAGTGGGCGGCGTATCGAAAACGGCGATCGTATTCCGCCATATCGTTCCCAATGTTTTGGGTGTGGTAGTGGTTTATGCTTCTTTGCTGGTGCCGGGCATGATTTTGTTTGAATCGTTCTTGAGCTTTTTGGGCTTGGGCGTTCAGGAACCGATGACCAGTTGGGGTGCCTTGTTGCAAGAGGGCGCACAAACCATGCAGGTGGCACCGTGGCAGATTCTGATCCCGAGCGTGTTTTTGGTAGTCACCCTATTTTGCTTTAACTTTATCGGTGACGGTTTGCGCGATGCGCTCGACCCGAAAGACAGGTAGGAAAACACAATGGCCTTGTTGAGCGTAAAAGATTTACAGGTGGTGTTCCGCACCGAAGACGGCGATGTAACCGCCGTCAACAAACTCAATTTCGATTTGCACGAAGGCGAAACGTTGGGGATAGTCGGCGAGTCCGGCTCGGGCAAATCGCAAACCGCTTTTGCCGTGATGGGTTTGTTGGCGAAAAACGGTAAGGTAAAAGGTTCGGTAAAATTTAACGGGCGGGAATTGGTCGGTTTGCCCGAAAAAGAATTGAATAAAATCCGTGCCAGCGAAATTTCGATGATTTTTCAAGATCCGATGACTTCGCTTAACCCATATATGAAAGTAGGTGCGCAGCTTACCGAAGTGCTGATGCTGCACAAAGGTATGGGTAAGGCCGAGGCGCGGGCCGAAGCCATCCGTATGCTTGAAGCGGTAAAAATCCCCGAGGCAAAAAAGCGTATCGATATGTATCCGCATGAGTTTTCAGGCGGCATGCGCCAACGGGTGATGATTGCCATGGCTTTGCTGTGCCGTCCGAAGCTGTTGATTGCCGATGAGCCGACTACTGCTTTGGATGTGACCGTACAGGCGCAGATTATGGCTTTGCTGAACGATTTGAAACGTGATTTTGGCACGACCATTATTATGATTACCCATGATTTGGGTGTTGTAGCGGGTATTTGTGATCATGTTTTGGTGATGTATGCCGGCAGAACGATGGAGTATGGTGGTATCGAGCAGATTTTCTACCGGCCGACCCATCCTTACACCATCGGTTTGTTGGGGGCTGTGCCGCGGTTGGATGGAGAGGAAGCCGAATTGCCAACCATCGTGGGTAACCCGCCCAATTTGGCGGCATTGCCGCCGGGATGTCCGTTTCAAGCGCGCTGTAATTATGTAACCGATGTGTGTCGGCACAGTGAGCCGCTATTAACGCAACAAGCAGACGGCAGCCGACGCGCCTGTTTTTGGCAGATGGAAGGAGCGGATGTATGAAGCAGACTCAGCCTTTATTACAGGTACGCGATTTACGCGTTGTATTCCGTGTTCGCGAAGCCAAAAGCTGGCCTTGGCAAAAAACCGCTTTGTTGCAGGCTGTGAACGGTGTGTCGTTTGATTTGCAACCGGGAGAAACGCTTGGTGTGGTGGGTGAGTCGGGTTGCGGCAAATCCACTTTGGCGCGGGCGATTATCGGTTTGGTGAAAGCCGAGTCGGGCAGTGTTTTGTGGCAGGGGCAGGATTTGACCAAGCTGGATGCAAAAACACTGCGGTTGAAGCGGCGGGATATCCAAATGATCTTCCAAGATCCGTTAGCATCGCTGAATCCGCGTATGACCGTCGGCGATATTATTGCCGAGCCGCTGCGAACGTTTTACCCCGAACTTGGCAAAGCCGAAGTGATGGCGCGGGTGAAGGAAATGATGGGTAAAGTCGGCTTGCTGCCTAATCAGATTAACCGCTACCCGCATGAGTTTTCGGGCGGCCAATGCCAGCGTATCGGTATTGCTCGTGCCTTGATTTTGAAACCCAAGCTCTTGATTTGTGATGAGCCGGTTTCGGCATTGGACGTATCAATTCAGGCGCAAGTGGTAAATTTGCTTAAGCAGATTCAACGCGAAATGGGCTTGGCGATGATTTTTATCGCCCACGATTTATCAGTGGTGAAGCATATTTCCGACCGTGTATTGGTGATGTATCTGGGGAATGCCGTCGAATTGGGCGAAGACCAGGCTGTATATGGCGCCCCCGCACATCCGTATACGCGTGCTTTGATGAGTGCGGTACCGATTCCTGATCCGAAGATTGAGCGGGGCAAACATATAGAATTGTTGCCGGGTGATTTGCCCAGCCCCCTTAACCCGCCTTCGGGCTGTGTTTTCCGTACACGCTGCCCTGAAGCTATAGAACTGTGTGCCAAAGAAAAACCGCAATTAAAAGGCGGGCCGGCACACCGTGCAGCATGTGTGAAGTATCTCGCCGCAGATTAATATTCTGTTGTTGAAACAAAGTAATAAATGCCGTCTGAAAATTTCAGACGGCATTTTATTTATAGGGAACGCTAAGTCGGCTTTGTAGCCGGCATGGCCTAGAGGTTCGAGTAAAGTTAGGCCTGGGATTTAAAAATCCAAATTGTTTTGTAAAACTCTTAATCGGAAATGCCGACAAACCATCCGCTATCGCCGTTACGTTCTTTACGATTGCGGAAATGCTCGCGTAATGAACCGTTTTGACCGATTGGTGTGTTTTGCTCGAACTGCCAAATCATGTTGCTGCTGCCAATAGGATGGTTGCCGCGTATCCCGATATAGCTGCCTAAATCATCCACGGAGCTGCGGTTGAAGTGCGTGTTGCCGATTTGGGTTTGGGAGACGCTTAGCCCGCTGCGGATAGTACCGTAGAGATTGATATCGGCTAATGCCAGTGCCGGTAAAAGGGCGGTAACAACAAAAGCGGTTTTTTTCATAGCGGTTTTCTTGTACGATGGAAAAAGCAGCATTTATATGCAAGGGAAGGTATTCCCTATCAATTAAGCTAAGATGGATATATATATGCTTTTAAAAGTGTAACAGAACACCTGTCAAAATACCCTAACTAAGTGCAAATCAACGACAAGGAAATCACCATGAAAAATATCCGGGCCGCTGCAGTACAAATGGTATCCTCCACCCGCCCGTCGGATAATATCGCTGCCATGCGCCGCTTGGTTGCCGAGGCTGCGGAAGGTGGAGCCGATTGGGTATTGCTGCCTGAATATTGGCCGATTATGGGGGCGAGTGATACTGATAAATTGGCTTTTGCCGAGCCTTTGGGGAACGGTGATTTTCAGACGGCCATGAGCGAGGCGGCGGGTGAGCACGGTATTGTTTTATTCGGCGGTACAGTGCCTTTAAAAAGTAGTGAGCCGGGTAAGGTTTTGAATACGATGCTGGTATACGGACGAGACGGGCAGTGTATTGGCAGTTACGATAAAATGCATCTTTTTGGCTATTCGGGTTTAGGAGAGCGTTACGCAGAATCGGATACCATTGCAAACGGTAATCGCGTACCCTCATGGGAGATTGAAGGAATAAGGGTGGCTGCGGGTGTTTGCTATGATTTACGCTTTCCTGAATTTTTCCGTGCCCAACTGCCTTTTGATATCATGTTGCTGCCGGCCGCATTTACCTATACGACGGGTAAGGCGCATTGGGAATTGTTGTTGAAAACCCGTGCGGTTGAAAACCAATGTTATTTGATTGCTTCGGGGCAGGGCGGCAAACATGAAAGCGGGCGGCGTACGTTTGGGCATAGCATGATTATTGATCCGTGGGGGGAAGTATTGGCTGTTCTGCCTGAAGGTGAGGGCGTGGTTAGTGCTACTTTGGATGAAGCGCGTTTGTTGAGTGTACGTAACCGTCTGCCTGCATTGGGCCACCGTTGTTTGTAAGTTGGCTAAAAGAATATGCTGGTCAGGGACGTATTCTGATAAAGTCACTTACTGAAAAACACAGGCCGTATGAAAATTTTCAGACGGCCTGTGTTTTTCACTTTTATCGATATTCGATAATTAAACTTTAAATAAAGCAATACCGTTTTGAATGGTACTGACTATGCCGACTCTCATACTGTTAAAAACCATGTTGCATGAGTATTTCACCAGCATTGTGTAGCGGTTGAGGCACGGATAGTTTATTGTTTCGGTATGGCGCGTAATACGGGTTGACGGTTTTTGTCCAGCATTTCAATACCGGTTCCAATTAAGCGGTAACTGTTTACTTTAGGTAGTGCGGCAGATATCAGCACTTCATTGCGCATATCACGACAAGACATACGCGTGGATGCAGGCATCGCAAAATTCAGTTCGTAATTACCCGATAAGCTATAGCTTCCCATTAAATTATTACAATCGGTTTCGGCGGAGAAGTAGCGGTCTTTTCTTAATAATAAAGTTGCGGATGTGTTTTCAATGCGTTCACCGTTGGCTTCGGTAATCTGCCATTGGTTAGCTAAGAGAGGATTGGCAAATGTGCTTTGGGGAACCGGGGCTATAATCGGGATGACGCAGCCGCTTAAAAGCGGCAGTAGTAAGAAAAGCTTTTTCATAGCAAAACATCCTTCGGAATTTATATAAAAATTATCTTTTCAGACGGCTTGTATATATATCGTAAAGTAACTCGTTAAGTTTATTAGAGGATAAATTCTAAACGGGCGAAATACACGAAGAGTGATATGACGACAACTTTTTACGAGTCAATAATTTTATTTTTATTAATGCATGGAGGCAGCAGAGGTTTTATTATGTTTATTATGGTGTTTATATCAGATTGAGAGTTTTTCATGCTTTGAAATGGCTATGTCATGTGCGGATAAGTGCAATTTTGATTAATGAAGCGCATAGGCTTCTTCAGATAAATAAAGTGTTGGTTTATAGCTGTTCCATGATATGTAAAGACAAGATTTTACTTGAAAATTGATTTGTTTTTATGATATATTTCGATGCTTGGTATTTTTACCAAGTATTTATTTTGTCCGAATTGGTCAGCCAATCGTAGCTGATCCCTTTATTTTAAAAGGAAAATAATCATGACTTTAGGTCTGGTTGGACGCAAAGTGGGCATGACCCGCGTGTTTAACGAACAAGGTGCATCTGTTCCGGTAACCGTGTTGGATATGTCTGCTAATCGCGTTACACAAGTAAAATCCAAAGATGCTGACGGTTATGTTGCCGTTCAAGTTACCTTTGGTCAGAAAAAAGCTAACCGCGTAACCAAGGCCGAAGCAGGCCATTTTGCCAAAGCCGGCGTAGAAGCCGGTCGTGGTTTGGTTGAGTTTGCTTTGACTGAGGAAAAATTGGGTGAGCTGAAAGCCGGCGATGAAATCACTGTCGCTATGTTTGAGGCAGGCCAATTGGTTGATGTTACCGGTACCTCTAAAGGTAAAGGTTTTTCCCGGTACTATCAAACGCCATAACTTCGGTTCACAACGTACTTCACACGGTAACTCACGCTCTCACCGTGTTCCTGGTTCTATCGGCCAGGCACAAGATCCGGGTCGTGTATTCCCGGGTAAGCGTATGGCCGGTCAGTACGGCAACACCAAAGCTACCGTTCAATGCTTGGAAGTTATCCGCGTTGATGTAGAGCGTCAGCTGCTTTTGGTTAAAGGTGCGGTACCCGGTTCCGTTAATAGTGACGTAGTAGTGCGTCCTAGCGTGAAAGTAGGTGCGTAATGGAATTGAAAGTAATTGATGCAAAAGGCCAAGTGTCAGGCAGTCTGACTGCTTCTGATGCTTTGTTTGCCCGTGAATACAACGAAGCATTGGTTCATCAGCTGGTAACTGCTTTTTTGGCAAATGCTCGCTCAGGTAACCGTGCCCAAAAAACACGTGCAGAAGTAAAACACTCTACTAAAAAACCATGGCGCCAAAAAGGTACTGGTCGTGCACGTTCCGGTATGACTTCTTCTCCGCTGTGGCGTAGTGGTGGTCGTGCGTTCCCGAATAAGCCGTCTGAAAACTTCACTCAAAAAGTAAACCGTAAAATGTACCGTGCCGGTATGGCTGCTATTTTGTCTCAGCTGGTACGTGACGAGCGTTTATTTGTGATTGACGAATTGTCTGCCGCAACCCCTAAAACCAAAGAGTTTGCCGAACAAGTGAAAAATTTGGGTTTGGAGCAAGTATTGTTCATTACCAAGCAATTGGATGAAAACGTATACCTGTCTTCACGCAATTTGCCGAATGTATTGGTTTTGGAAGCTCAGCAAGCTGATCCTTACAGCCTGTTGCGCTACAAAAAAGTTGTGATCACTAAAGAAGCGGTTGCACAACTGGAGGAGCAATGGGTATGAACCAACAACGCCTGATGCAAGTAATTTTGGCTCCTGTTGTTTCTGAAAAGAGCAACCTGCTGGCCGAGAAACGTAACCAAATGACTTTCAAAGTGTTGCCTAATGCAACTAAGCAAGAAATTAAAGCTGCTGTTGAATTGTTGTTTGGTGTTGAAGTTGCTGCCGTTACTACCGTTACTACAAAAGGTAAGGTAAAACGCTTCGGCCGTACTATTGGTCGTCGCAGCGATGTGAAAAAAGCTTATGTGAGCTTGGCTGCCGGCCAATCGCTGGACTTGGAAGCCGCTGCTGCAGCTGCAGATAAGGAATAAGTAAAATGGCTATTGTAAAAATGAAGCCTACCTCTGCTGGTCGTCGCGGCATGGTTCGCGTTACTGCGGAAGGTTTGCACAAAGGTGCACCTTATGCACCACTGGTTGAAAAGAAAAATTCAACTGCCGGCCGCAACAATAACGGTCATATCACAACTCGTCATAAAGGTGGTGGCCATAAACACCATTACCGCGTAGTGGATTTCAAACGTAACAAAGACGGTATCCCGGCTAAAGTTGAACGTATTGAATATGATCCAAACCGCACTGCATTCATCGCTCTGCTGTGCTATGCCGATGGTGAACGCCGTTACATTATTGCGCCTCGCGGCATTCAGGCTGGTGCAGTATTGCTCTCAGGTTCTGAGGCTGCTATCAAATCAGGTAATACTTTGCCGATTCGCAATATCCCGGTTGGTACCACCATCCACTGTATTGAAATGAAGCCTGGTAAAGGTGCGCAAATCGCGCGTTCTGCTGGTGCGTCTGCCGTATTGTTGGCTAAAGAAGGTGTGTATGCACAAGTGCGTTTGCGTTCTGGCGAAGTGCGTAAAATCCACGTTGATTGCCGTGCCACTATTGGTGAAGTAGGTAATGAAGAGCAAAGCCTGAAGAAAATCGGTAAGGCTGGTGCCAACCGTTGGCGTGGTATTCGCCCGACTGTTCGCGGTGTTGTAATGAACCCGGTTGATCACCCGCATGGTGGTGGTGAGGGTCGTACTGGCGAAGCTCGTGAACCGGTTAGCCCATGGGGTACGCCTTCTAAAGGTTACCGTACTCGTAACAATAAACGCACGGATAATATGATTGTCCGCCGCCGTTATTCAAATAAAGGTTAATTGATATGGCTCGTTCATTAAAAAAAGGCCCATATGTAGACCTGCATTTGCTGAAAAAAGTAGATGCTGCTCGTGCAAGCAACGACAAGCGTCCAATTAAAACTTGGTCGCGCCGTTCTACCATTTTGCCCGATTTTATCGGCTTGACCATCGCTGTTCACAATGGCCGTACACATGTGCCTGTATTTATCAGCGACAATATGGTTGGTCATAAGTTGGGTGAGTTCTCATTGACCCGTACCTTTAAAGGCCACTTGGCTGATAAAAAGGCTAAAAAGAAATAAGGTGAATCATGAGAGTAAGTGCACAACATAAAAACGCCCGCATTTCTGCACAAAAAGCACGCTTGGTTGCAGATTTAATTCGCGGTAAAGATGTTGCCCAAGCCTTGAATATCTTGGCATTCAGCCCGAAAAAAGGCGCTGAGTTAGTTAAAAAAGTGCTGGAATCGGCTATTGCAAATGCCGAACATAATGAAGGTGCTGATATTGACGAATTGAAAGTTGTAACAGTATTTGTGGACAAGGGTCCCAGTCTGAAACGCTTCCAAGCTCGTGCCAAAGGTCGCGGTAACCGCATTGAAAAACAAACTTGTCATATCAATGTGACAGTTGGCAACTAAGGAAAAGCTATGGGACAAAAGATTAACCCTACCGGTTTTCGCTTGGCGGTAACAAAAGACTGGTCTTCTAAGTGGTTTGCCAAAAGTAACGAATTTTCTACTGTCTTGAAGCAAGACATTGATGTTCGCAATTATTTGCGCAAGCGTCTGGCTAATGCATCCGTTGGTCGTGTTGTAATTGAGCGCCCTGCTAAGTCGGCTCGTATTACCATCCATTCAGCTCGCCCGGGTGTAGTAATTGGTAAAAAAGGTGAGGATATTGAAGTGTTGAAGCGTGATCTGCAGGCACTTATGGGTGTTCCTGTTCACGTAAACATTGAAGAGATTCGTAAACCTGAGTTAGATGCTCAAATTATTGCAGATGGCATTGCCCAGCAACTGGAAAAACGTGTTCAATTCCGCCGTGCTATGAAACGTGCAATGCAAAATGCAATGCGTGTTGGTGCTAAAGGTATCAAGATTATGACCTCTGGTCGTCTGAATGGTGCTGATATTGCTCGTAGTGAGTGGTATCGTGAAGGACGTGTGCCGTTGCATACTTTGCGTGCAAACGTGGATTATGCAACTAGCGAAGCGCATACTACTTACGGTGTTTTGGGTTTGAAAGTTTGGGTTTATACTGGCGAAGGTAATGAGAAAGCCCAAGCTAAGCCTGAGCAAGAGAAGAAACAAAGAAAGGCAGGTGGTCGTCATGCTGCAGCCAACTAGAATGAAATACCGCAAGCAGCATAAAGGCCGTAATACAGGTGTTGCTACACGCGGTAATAAAGTTAGCTTTGGTGAATTTGGTCTGAAGGCTGTTGGTCGTGGTCGTTTGACTGCACGTCAGATTGAAGCTGCACGTCGTACTATGACGCGCCACATTAAACGTGGTGGCCGTATTTGGATTCGTGTTTTCCCAGACAAGCCAATTACTGAAAAACCAATCCAGGTCCGTATGGGTGGCGGTAAAGGTTCCGTTGAGTATTATGTTGCTGAAATTAAACCAGGCAAAGTATTATACGAAATGGATGGCGTGCCGGAAGCGTTGGCTCGTGAAGCTTTTGAGCTAGCGGCTGCCAAGTTGCCGATTCCGACTGTATTTGTAGTAAGACAGGTAGGTCAATAATGAAAGCCAATGAATTGAAAGACAAATCTGTTGAGCAATTGAATGCTGATCTGCTTGACTTGCTGAAAGCACAGTTTGGCCTGCGTATGCAGCATGCAACTGGCCAGTTGGCAAAAACCAGCGAGTTGAAAAAAGTACGCCGTAACATTGCTCGTATTAAAACCGTTTTAACTGAAAAAGGTGCCAAGTAATGAGCGAAGTTAAGAATGTTCGTACTTTGCAAGGCAAAGTGGTTAGCGATAAGATGGATAAAACAGTAACTGTATTGGTGGAGCGTAAAGTGAAGCATCCCTTATATGGTAAAATTATCCGTCGTTCTACCAAAATTCATGCTCATGATGAGCAGAATCAATATGGTATTGGTGATGTGGTGGTTATTTCTGAAACTCGCCCGTTGTCAAAGACCAAATCGTGGGTTGTTACCGAATTGGTAGAAAAAGCACGTACTGTTTAAATTTTACGACAGTTTAGTGTGTAGTAAGAAACGAAGTATTGCAGGAATTTTAATTTGCCTGTAAACTTCGTTTCTTATCTTTCAGTTTTCTTCTGAAAGTTTCTTCCCTTCGGGGCCCAAGACTGGTTTACTTGAACCATTAATGGTTTCAGTCGGAGCGTTCAAATTTTCTTTGGGTTGCTCTAATTGAAAGTGGTAAATTAAGTTGGTTTATTTAAAGGTATTAACATGATTCAGATGCAGACCATCTTGGATGTGGCTGACAACTCTGGTGCGCGTCGCGTTATGTGCATTAAGGTGTTAGGCGGATCTAAGCGTCGCTATGCTTCGGTTGGCGACATTATTAAAGTGGCCGTAAAGGATGCGGCGCCACGTGGCCGTGTTAAAAAAGGCGATGTGTACAATGCTGTAGTTGTTCGTACTGCAAAAGGTGTTCGTCGTCCTGATGGGGCGTTAATTAAATTTGACAACAATGCTGCAGTATTGTTGAACAATAAGTTGGAGCCTTTGGGTACACGTATTTTTGGCCCGGTTACCCGTGAATTGCGTACTGAGCGATTCATGAAAATCGTTTCATTGGCACCCGAAGTTTTATAAGAGAGGCTAGCAATGAATAAGATTATTAAAGGTGATCAAGTTGTCGTGATTGCCGGTAAAAATAAAGGCAAGCAAGGTCAAGTTGTCCGTGTTTTAGGTGAGAAAGTGGTGGTTCAGGGTGTAAACACTGTTAAACGTCATCAAAAGCCTAATCCTATGCGTGGTGTTGAAGGTGGTATTGTTGCTAAAGATATGCCTTTGGCAATTTCGAATGTGGCCATCTTTAATCCTGAAACTAAAAAAGCGGATCGTGTTGGCATTAAATTGGTTGAAAGCGAAGGCAAAGTAAAACGCATTCGTGTATTCAAATCCAATGGTGCGGAAATCGGTGCGTAAGGGAGTTGAACTAACATGGCACGTTTGAAAGAATTTTATACAAGCACTGTTGTACCTGAATTGATTAAGCAGTTTGGCTATAAATCAATTATGGAAGTGCCTCGTATTGAAAAAATCACCTTAAATATGGGTGTTGGTGAGGCGGTTACAGATAAAAAAGTAATGGAGCATGCCGTTTCTGATTTGGAAAAAATTGCAGGTCAGAAGCCAGTAGTAACTGTTGCTCGCAAATCAATTGCAGGCTTCAAAATCCGTGATAACTATCCAGTTGGATGTAAAGTAACTCTACGTCGTGACCAAATGTTTGAATTTTTGGATCGCTTGGTGACTATTGCTCTGCCTCGTGTACGTGATTTTCGTGGTGTAAGCGGTAAATCATTTGATGGTCGTGGTAATTACAACATGGGTGTTCGTGAGCAAATCATTTTTCCAGAAATTGAATACGATAAAATTGATGCTTTGCGCGGTTTGAATATTACCATCACTACTACGGCTAAGACCGATGAAGAAGCAAAAGCATTGCTGTCACTATTTAAGTTTCCGTTTAAAGGATAAACATGGCTAAGAAAGCACTTATAAATCGTGAATTGAAGCGTGCTGCATTGGCAAAAAAATATGCCGCTAAACGTGAGGCTATTTTTGCTGTAATCAATGATTCTAGCGCTACTCCTGAAGAGCGTTTTGAAGCTCGTTTGAAATTGCAAGCAATTCCCCGAAATGCCGCTCCGGTTCGTCAGCGTCGTCGTTGCGCTCTAACAGGTCGTCCTCGTGGCACATTCCGTAAATTTGGCTTGGGCCGTACTAAAATCCGTGAAATCGCTATGCGTGGCGAAATTCCGGGCGTTATTAAAGCCAGCTGGTAATAGGAGTTAAAATAAATGAGTATGCATGATCCTATTTCCGATATGTTGACCCGTATTCGCAATGCTCAGCGTGCGAATAAAGTTGCTGTAGCAATGCCCTCTTCGAAACTGAAATGTGCTATCGCTAAGGTATTGAAAGAGGAAGGTTATATCGAAGATTTTGCTGTTTCTACAGATGTGAAGCCGGTACTAGAAATTCACTTGAAATACTATGCAGGTCGCCCTGTCATTGAGCAAATCAAACGTGTATCTCGCCCTGGTCTGCGTGTATACAAAGGCTCAGATGAAATCCCAACTGTGATGAATGGTTTAGGGGTTGCGATTGTTAGCACTTCTAAAGGTGTGATGACTGATCGTAAAGCTCGTGCTGCGGGTATTGGCGGTGAGTTATTGTGCGTGGTTGCCTAATAAGGGAGAGTTTTAGATGTCTCGCGTAGCGAAAAATCCAGTAACTGTTCCTGCTGGCGTAGAAGTAAAATTTGGAACAGATAAATTGACAGTAAAAGGCAAAAATGGCGAGTTGTCATTACCCTTGACTGCCGATGTATCTATTGAGCTGAATGAAGGTCAGTTAACTTTTTCAGCTGCTAACAACAGTAAACATGCAGGTGCCATGTCTGGTACGATCCGTGCTTTAGTAGCCAATATGGTGAAAGGTGTATCAGAAGGTTTTGAAAAGAAACTTCAGCTGATTGGCGTGGGCTATCGTGCACAGGCGCAAGGAACCACATTAAATTTGTCTTTGGGCTTTTCTCATCCTATTGTTTATGAGATGCCGGAAGGTGTCGCCGTGCAAACTCCTTCACAGACAGAGATTGTGCTGACTGGTGCAGATAAACAAGTTGTCGGTCAGGTTGCAGCTGAGATTCGCAACTTCCGTCCGCCTGAGCCTTATAAAGGTAAAGGTGTTCGCTATGTCGGTGAAGTCGTAGTGATGAAAGAAGCTAAGAAGAAATAATTGAGGCCTTACTAATGAATAAACATGCGACAAGACTCCGCCGTGCACGCAAAACCCGTGCCCGTATTGCGGATTTAAAAATGGTAAGATTGTGCGTGTTCCGTACAAATAGCCATATTTATGCCCAAATCATCAGTGCTGAGGGTGATAAAGTATTGGCTCAGGCTTCTACTTTGGAAGCAGAGGTGCGTGATAGCCTGAAGTCCGGTGGTAACGTTGAAGCTGCAGCTTTAATTGGTAAGCGTATTGCTGAAAAAGCAAAAGCTGCCGGTGTGGAAAAAGTTGCATTTGATCGCTCTGGTTTTCAATATCACGGTCGTGTAAAAGCTTTGGCTGAAGCTGCACGTGAAAACGGTTTGAGCTTCTAATAAAGATTTTGGAGACCTTGAGATGGCAAAACATGAAATTGAAGAACGCGGTGACGGCTTGGTAGAAAAAATGGTTGCCGTTAACCGTGTCACTAAGGTAGTAAAAGGTGGCCGTATTATGGCTTTTTCTGCCTTGACAGTAGTTGGTGATGGCGATGGTCGTATTGGTATGGGTAAAGGTAAATCGAAAGAGGTTCCTGTAGCCGTACAAAAAGCTATGGATCAAGCACGCCGTAATATGATCAAAGTACCGTTGAAAAATGGCACTATTCACCATGAAGTAATTGGCCGCCATGGTGCGACTCGTGTCTTTATGCAACCTGCCAAAGAAGGTAGTGGTGTAAAGGCTGGTGGACCAATGCGTTTGGTATTTGATGCAATGGGTATTCATAATATTTCCGCAAAAGTACACGGCTCTACTAATCCATATAATATTGTACGTGCAACTTTGGATGGCTTGTCAAAACTATATACTCCTGCTGATATTGCAGCAAAACGCGGCTTGACCGTAGAACAAATTTTGGGAGCTGAGCATGAGTGAGCAAAAAAAGATTAAAGTGACTTTGGCTAAAAGCTTGATTGGTACTATTGAGTCACATCGTGCTTGTGCTCGTGGTTTGGGTCTACGCCGTCGTGAACATACTGTTGAAGTATTGGATACCCCCGAAAATCGTGGCATGATCAATAAGATCAGCTACCTTTTGAAAGTGGAGTCATAACATGTTTTTAAATACTATTCAGCCTGCAGAAGGTGCTACTCATGCAAAGCGCCGCGTTGGTCGTGGTATTGGTAGCGGTTTAGGTAAAACTGCGGGCCGTGGTCATAAGGGCCAAAAAAGTCGTGCAGGCGGTTTTCATAAAGTAGGATTTGAAGGCGGTCAAATGCCTTTACAACGCCGTTTGCCTAAGCGTGGCTTTAAATCTTTGACAGCATCTTCAGCTGCGGAAGTTCGTTTAGGTGAGCTTGCATTGGTTGCTGTAGAAGAAATTGATGTTCTATCACTTAAGCAGGCTGGTTTGGTTTCAGCTAATGCATTGAGTGTTAAAGTTATTGCTTCTGGTGAAATTAATAAGGCAGTGACTTTGAAAGGCATTAAAGCAACTAAAGGTGCCAAAGCTGCAATTGAAGCTGCTGGTGGTAAAGTAGAAGAGTAAAGCTAGGATCGAACGTGGCTAATCGACAATCTTCATCAGAGCTATCTAAGTTTGGTGAGCTGAAAAACCGGTTATTATTTTTGTTGGGGGCGCTCATTGTATTTCGTATTGGAGCCCACATTCCTGTTCCGGGTGTAGATGCAGTCGCGTTGGCTAAGCTATATGAAAGCGCAAGTAGCGGCATGTTGGGCATGTTGAACATGTTTTCCGGCGGGTCGCTAGAGCGCTTTAGTATCTTTGCTATCGGCATAATGCCATATATCTCGGCTTCTATTATCGTACAACTGGCCTCTGAAATCTTTCCCTCCTTAAAAGCTTTGAAAAAAGAAGGTGAAGCAGGTCGCCGAGTTATTACGAAATATACCCGATATGGCACTGTATTGCTGGCTGTTTTCCAAAGTTTTGGTGTTGCTACATTTGTATATCAGCAAAATATTGTTGTTGCTCCTCAATTTGAATTTTTTGCATCAACTATTATTTGTTTGGTAACAGGAACCATGTTTTTGATGTGGTTAGGTGAGCAAATTACTGAACGTGGTATAGGCAATGGTATTTCATTGATCATTGCGGCAGGCATTGCAGCAGGTATCCCAGCAGGCATTTCTAAGCTTTTGACGCTAACTAGCCAAGGTTCTATGAGCATGTTGGCGGCTGTGGCAATTGTAATAGGTGCTTTATTGCTGGTATATATAGTTGTAGTTTTTGAAAGTGCCCAAAGAAAGATTCCTGTACATTACGCTAAGAGGCAAGTTGGTAGTAGCCGTTTTGTTCAAGGCCAAGCTACGCATATGCCATTTAAATTAAATATGGCAGGGGTTATTCCACCTATTTTTGCTTCTAGCATCATTATGTTTCCGGCAACTATTTTGGGATTGTTTGGGGCGGCTAACACAGATAGTTGGTTACATAAAACTGCTGCTGTATTGCAGCATGGCCAACCTATATATATTTTGCTATTTGCTGCAACAATTATTTTCTTTTGTTATTTTTATACGGCATTGGTTTTTAGTCCGAGAGAAATGGCTGAGAATTTGAAAAAAAGCGGAGCATTTGTGCCAGGTATTCGCCCCGGCGAGCAAACTTCAAAATATTTGGAAAAAGTAGTACTTCGGTTAACTTTTTTTGGTGCTTTATATATCACAATTATCTGTTTGATTCCTGAGTTCTTAACTACTGCGGTAAATGTTCCTTTTTATTTAGGTGGAACCTCTTTGCTGATCTTAGTGGTTGTGACTATGGATTTTAGTACACAAATTGCATCTTATCGGATGACTCAGCAATATGAGCATTTGATGAAGCGCTCAGATATGAAATCATTGTCTCGTAAATAAAACTATGGCTAAAGAAGATACCATACAAATGCAGGGTGAGATTTTAGAAACCTTGCCAAATGCAACATTCAAGGTAAAACTTGAGAATGATCATGTAGTACTTGGTCATATATCGGGAAAAATGCGGATGCACTATATCCGAATCTCTCCAGGTGATAAGGTTACTGTTGAGCTAACACCTTATGACTTAACTCGTGCTCGTATTGTATTCCGGGCCCGGTAATTACATAAAGAAAGGATTAAGTAATGCGTGTACAACCTTCCGTTAAGAAAATTTGCCGTAATTGCAAGATTATTCGCCGTAATCGTGTAGTACGTGTAATTTGTACTGACCCTCGCCACAAACAACGTCAAGGCTAATTTTGCTTTGGCAATAAAATCGTGGTATAGTAAAAGACTTTTTGCCCTAAAGGAAAAAATATGGCTCGTATTGCAGGGGTAAATATCCCTAATAACGCCCATATCGTAATTGGTTTGCAAGCCATTTATGGTATTGGTGCTACTCGTGCTAAGTTGATTTGTGAGGCTGCTGGTATAGTGGCTAGCACTAAAGTAAAAGACTTGGACGAGAACCAGTTAGATGCTTTACGTGAACAAGTTGCCAAGTATGAAGTAGAAGGTGATTTGCGCCGCGAAGTGACTATGAGTATCAAGCGCTTGATGGATATGGGATGCTATCGTGGCTTTCGTCATCGCCGCGGCTTGCCGTGCCGTGGCCAACGCACCCGTACCAATGCCCGTACCCGTAAAGGTCCGCGCAAAGCGATTGCCGGTAAGAAATAATTTTTAAGGATTTGATTAATGGCTAAAGCAAACACAGCCTCGCGTGTACGTAAAAAAGTACGCAAAACCGTAAGTGAAGGTATTGTGCATGTACATGCATCTTTTAACAATACCATCATTACTATCACTGACCGTCAAGGCAATGCATTGTCTTGGGCTACCTCTGGCGGCGCTGGTTTTAAAGGTTCGCGTAAAAGTACACCATTTGCAGCTCAAGTAGCTGCGGAAGCCGCTGGTAAAGTTGCCCAAGAGTATGGCGTTAAAAATTTAGAAGTTCGCATTAAAGGCCCTGGCCCCGGTCGTGAATCTTCTGTTCGTGCGCTCAACGCTCTTGGCTTCAAGATTACCAGCATTACCGACGTTACCCCGTTGCCTCATAACGGTTGCCGTCCGCCTAAAAAACGTCGTATTTAATATTGGAGTGATTGAGATATGGCACGTTATATCGGCCCAAAATGTAAATTATCCCGCCGTGAAGGCACAGATTTATTTTTGAAGAGTGCACGTCGCTCTTTAGAATCTAAATGTAAATTAGATTCTGCCCCTGGGCAGCATGGTGCACGTAAGCCCCGCTTGTCTGATTATGGTTTACAATTGCGTGAGAAACAAAAAATTCGCCGTATTTACGGAGTGTTGGAGCGCCAATTCCGTCGTTATTTTGCAGAGGCTTCTCGCCGCAAAGGTTCTACGGGTGAGTTGCTGCTGCAATTGTTAGAGTCACGTTTGGATAATGTGGTATATCGAATGGGTTTTGGTTCTACCCGTGCAGAAGCTCGTCAATTGGTATCCCACAAAGCTATTACCGTAAACGGTCAGGTTGTAAATATCCCTTCTTTCCAGGTGAAGGCAGGCGATGTGGTTGCCGTTCGCGAAAAAGCAAAAAAACAAGTTCGTATTCAAGAAGCTTTGGGCTTGGCTGCTCAAATCGGTATGCCTTCTTGGGTTGCTGTTGATGCGAACAAAATGGAAGGTGTATTCAAAAATATGCCTGATCGCTCAGAGTTAACTGGCGATATTAATGAACAGCTGGTGGTTGAGTTCTACTCTAAATAACGCTAGCTCAGTGAGGGACAGTTAAATGCAAAACAGCGCTTCTGAATTTTTGAAACCCCGCCAGATTGATGTGGATACCTTGTCTGCAAGTCGTGCCAAGGTATCTATGCAACCTTTTGAGCGTGGCTTTGGCCATACTTTGGGTAATGCTTTGCGCCGTATCTTACTGTCATCCATGAATGGTTTTGCTCCGACTGAAGTAGTCATTGCGGGTGTGCTGCATGAATATTCCACCTTAGACGGTGTTCAGGAAGATGTCGTAGATATTTTACTGAACTTGAAAGGAGTGGTTTTCAAGCTACATGGTCGGGAACAAGTATTGTTAACTTTGAAGAAGTCAGGAGCGGGTCCCGTGCTTGCTTCTGATATTGATTTGCCACATGATGTGGAAATCATCAATCCTAGTCATGTGATTTGCCATTTATCAGATAATGGCAGCATTGAGATGGAAATCAAAGTTGAGCAAGGCCGTGGTTATCAATCTGTTTCAGGTCGCCGTGCAGTACGCGATGATAATAAGCAAATTGGTGCTATTCAATTGGATGCGAGCTTTTCGCCCATCAGCCGTGTTAGCTTTGAGGTAGAACCTGCACGCGTTGAGCAGCGTACAGACTTGGATCGCTTGGTACTGGATATCGAAACAGATGGGTCTATCGATCCTGAAGAGGCCGTGCGTAGTGCCGCTCGGATTTTAATCGACCAAATGTCGATTTTCGCGGATTTACAAGGCACACCTGTTGAAGAGGTTGAAGAGAAAGCACCTCCGATTGATCCTATTTTGCTGCGCCCGGTTGATGATTTGGAACTGACAGTGCGTTCAGCCAACTGCCTGAAAGCTGAAGATATTTATTATATTGGTGATTTGATCCAACGTACTGAGACCGAGTTGTTAAAAACACCGAATTTAGGCCGTAAATCTTTAAATGAAATTAAAGAGGTACTAGCGTCTAAAGGTTTGACGTTGGGATCGAAGCTGGAAGCTTGGCCGCCTGTAGGCTTAGAAAAGCCATAAGTTTGTAGATTAAAGGATAATGACATGCGTCATCGTAATGGTAATCGTAAATTAAACCGCACCAGCAGCCATCGTGCTGCTATGCTGCGTAACATGGCAAACTCTTTGTTGACCCATGAAACTATCGTAACTACTTTGCCTAAAGCAAAAGAGTTGCGTCGTGTAGTAGAACCATTGATTACTTTAGGTAAGAAGCCATCTTTGGCTAACCGTCGTTTGGCTTTTAACCGCACTCGTGATCGTGATGTTGTGGTGAAATTATTTGACGAGTTGGGCCCGCGATTTGAAGCCCGTAATGGTGGTTATGTTCGTATTTTAAAATATGGCTTCCGTAAAGGTGACAATGCTCCCTTGGCATTAGTAGAGCTTGTTGATAAAGCCGTTGAAATTGAAGTAACGGAACAAGCCTAATTCATGTTTCAGTTAAAAAACCAGCCGTAAGGCTGGTTTTCTTTCTTTGTAGAAAAAGAATCTGGTTCATAAAGAAAGCATTGAATCTAAACAAACATTATGTAAGTACTTAATTTGTATTTAATAGTGTCTTTTCCAAATTGACTGATATTTTATCCGAGAGTGTATATGCTTTATGATAAAATTCAAGCTATTGCTAGATCAATAATAGATAGTAAAGGGGAGACTTATGTTTCGTTGGTTGACCTTGGTAATATTGTTTTTATCATCGGTGACGTGGGCGCAAAGGGTTATTCCAGAAGACATGGATATTGCTGTTTTAAAACAGGTCGATTATCCAAATATTGCTTTAGGGCATAATGGTATCTCATGGATTCAGCTTTTGACTTTAGGCTGGCTGGATAATAGTAAAGTATTACAGGTCACACAAGATGTGCGCATCCGAGATGAGCGAAATCGTTTTATTATACGGGGAAAGCTGGCTGCCTATACGGGAAAAGCAGTAGCCATACGTCGAGACGGTAGCAATAATATTAATGAAATTTGGATTTTAACTGAGCCTGAACATTATGTTTTTCAACAGCGTGCGGCTCAGCAACAGTAGTGGAATTATTTTAAGATGAAAAAAGTATTTATTCGTACCTTTGGTTGTCAGATGAATGAATATGACAGTGAAAAGATGCTGTCCGTATTGGCCGAAGGAGATGATTTGGTTCAAGTTAGTGAAGCTGAAGAAGCCGATATTATTCTGTTTAACACATGTTCTGTGCGAGAGAAGGCACAGGAAAAGGTATTTTCAGACTTAGGAAGAGTTAAGCCATTAAAAGCTAAAAATCCTAATTTAATTATTGGTGTTGGTGGGTGCGTTGCTTCCCAAGAAGGGGAGGCAATTGTTAAGCGAGCTCCGTTTGTTGATGTAGTGTTCGGTCCTCAAACTTTACACCGTTTGCCGGGTATGATTCAGGAGAAGAAGGAAACAGGCCGGGCCCAAGTAGATATTTCATTTCCGGAGATCGAAAAATTTGATCATTTGCCTCCGGCTAGAGTAGAGGGCGGAAGTGCCTTTGTATCTATTATGGAGGGGTGCTCTAAATATTGTAGCTTCTGTGTAGTACCTTATACTCGTGGAGAAGAGTTTTCCCGGCCGTTAAATGATGTGCTTACTGAAATTGCCAATTTGGCTCAGCAAGGGGTAAAAGAAATTAATTTGCTCGGGCAAAATGTAAATGCCTACAGAGGTTTAATGGATGATGGTGAAGTATGTGATTTTGCTATGCTCCTGAGAGTTGTGCATGAAATTCCGGGTATAGAGCGTATACGTTTCACTACGAGCCACCCACGTGAGTTTAGTGATCGCATTATTGAGTGTTACCGGGATTTACCGAAATTAGTATCGCATTTGCATTTGCCGATTCAGAGTGGGTCCGATCGTGTATTATCTGCAATGAAGCGCGGATATACAGCTTTGGAATATAAATCGATTATTCGAAAACTTCGTGCTATCCGGCCGGATTTATGTTTGAGTTCTGATTTTATTGTTGGCTTTCCTGGAGAAACCGAACATGAATTTGAGCAAACTTTGAAGTTGGTAAAAGATATTGCGTTTGACTTAAGCTTTGTCTTTATTTATAGCCCTCGCCCGGGAACACCGGCGGCCAATTTGCCGGATGATACTCCGCACGAAGAGAAAGTACGCCGTTTGGAAGCTTTGAATGAAGTGATTGAGGCTGAAACAGCGCGCATCAATCAAACTATGGTTGGTACAGTACAGCGTTGTTTAGTTGAAGGGGTGTCAAAAAAAGATCCAGAACAATTACAGGCGCGGACGGCTAATAACCGCGTAGTCAATTTTACCGGCCACCACCGCTTGATTAATCAAATGGTGGATATTGAAATTAAAGAGGCCTTTACTTTCTCATTGCGTGGCGAAATTGTAACTTCTGAATCTTAAGAGCTATATGGATAAACCGCTTTCGCCTTGGGTAAAGCGGTTTTCTTGATAGGCTTTACCATAATGTGCTCATCCAGCGTAATTGGTTCAATTTAAGCAAACTTACCGATAAGGAAACCGACATGGCTTTTTTAAAACTTACCGAGCAAAATGTGCAGGGTAAAACAGTTTTAATCCGTGCTGATATGAATGTCCCTTTTAAAGACGGAGAGATCAGTGATGATACCCGTATCCGTGCTTCATTGGCCTCTATCCGTTATTGTTTGGATAATGGTGCGGCTGTGATTGTAATGACCCATTTAGGACGTCCTACCGAGGGTGAGTTCCAGCCTGAAGACGATGTGGCACCTGTAGCGTCGCATCTGGGCAAGCTCTTGGAGAAAGATGTCGCAGTTTGGAATGATTGGCGTACCGAGAAGCCTGCCTTACAAGCCGGTGAAGTGGCAATGTTACAAAATGTCCGCATCAATAAAGGTGAGAAAAAAAACGATTTGGAGTTGGGTCAGGCTTACGCCGCTCTGTGCGACATATTTGTAAATGATGCCTTTGGAACGGCTCACCGCGCCCAAGCATCTACAGAAGCGGTTGCACAAGCTGCACCGCTTGCCTGCGCCGGTGTGTTGATGGCTAGTGAATTGGATGCCTTAGGTAAGGCTTTAAAAGATCCGGCTCGCCCGTTGGTAGCTATTGTAGCGGGTAGTAAAGTTTCTACTAAACTGACTATTTTGGAAAGTTTGGCTGATAAAGTCGATCAATTGATTGTCGGCGGCGGTATTGCCAATACTTTTTTACTTGCGCAAGGTAAGCCCATCGGTAAATCTTTGGCAGAACATGATTTGGTAGAAGAGTCTAAACAAATTATGGCTAAAATGGCTGCCAAAGGCGGAGTTGTTCCTTTGCCGGTAGATGTTGTTGTTGCCTCTGAGTTTGCAGCAGATGCACCCGCTACGGTGAAAGCGGTAGAAGATGTTGGTGCAGATGATATGATTTTGGATATTGGTCCCAAATCGGCGGAAGCTTTGGCAGATATGTTGAAAGCAGCGGGTACTATTGTTTGGAACGGCCCGGTAGGTGTATTTGAGTTTGATCAGTTTGCCGGAGGTACCGAAGCGTTGGCCAAAGCTATTGCGGATAGTTCGGCATTCTCTATAGCAGGCGGCGGAGACACGCTGGCTGCCATTGCCAAATTCGGCGTTACCGACCAAATTAGTTATATCTCAACAGGTGGTGGTGCTTTCTTGGAGTTTTTAGAAGGTAAAGAATTGCCTGCTGTGGCAGTTTTAGAAAAGCGCGCATAAGGTTTAACAGAGATATTGAGTTAATGTAATTAAAAAATATTTCTACTTGATTGAGGCCGTCTGAAAATTTCAGACGGCCTCTTTATGGATGTACTAAAACACATTATTTTTCTAAGGCATAAACTGTAAGTCGGACAGTTTGCCATAAAGGCTTGGACATAGCATACTTGGACGACTAGCATAAATAAACCCCGACTAGGCGGATGGAATTTCGGTACAATATCGCCTACCGAAGAAATATGAAAATTTATGAATCAAACACATACGACAGTCAACCGATTGATTACAATTGCTTTATGTGCTGGCGAGGCTTCAGGGGATTTGCTCGGGGCCCATTTGATGGCAGCGATTAAAGAGCGGTGTCCGAATGTCCGTTTTATCGGTATCGGTGGGCCGCGCATGCAGGCACAGGGAATCGAAAGCTTGTATGACCAAGAAAAATTAGCGGTTCGCGGTTTTGCCGAAGTGGTGAAGCGGCTGCCTGAGATTTTAAAAATCCGCAAAGGTTTGGTAAGCGAGCTCAAAAAAATCCGCCCTGATGTGTTTGTCGGTATCGATGCCCCTGATTTTAATCTGGGGGTAGAGGCGAAACTGAAAAAAGCAGGTATTGCAACAGTGCACTATGTCAGCCCCTCCGTATGGGCATGGCGGCGTGAGCGTGTACAGACCATTGTGCATCAGGTGAATCGCGTATTATGCCTTTTCCCGATGGAACCCCAGCTGTATCAGGTTGCGGGCGGGAGGGCCGAATTTGTTGGACATCCGATGGCACAAACCTTGCCGTTAGATGCAGATCAAACTGCGGCGCGGCTACAAATGCGTATTGATTTATGGGAAACGGTATTTACATTGATGCCGGGTAGCCGGGTGAGTGAGATTGACTATATGGCACCGCTGTTTTTTCGAACCGCCAAATTGTTGCTGCAGCGCTATCCGAGCGCACGCTTTTTGTTGCCGGTTGCTACCTCGGCAACCCGCCAGCGTCTGTTGGAAATTTTAGGGCAGGATGAGTTTATCGGCTTGCCGGTACAGTTGATGAGCGCACATGCAGATTTGGCGTGTACGGCCGCTGATGTGGTATTGGTTACCAGCGGTACGGCAACGCTTGAAGTGGCTTTGTGCAAGCGCCCGATGGTGATCAGTTACAAGATTTCGCCGTTAACTTATGCTTATGTGAAACGGAAAATAAAAGTACCGTATGTAGGGCTGCCTAATATTCTTTTGGGTAAGAGAGCCGTTCCCGAGTTGTTACAGAGACAAGCCAAACCGAAAAAATTAGCGGCAGCAGTTGCCGAATGGTATGAATCACCGCAAGATGTGGTCGAATTGAAACAGGATTTCTATCAGCTGCACCGGTTATTGAAAAAAGACACGGCTGCATTGGCCGCAGCCGCTGTTTTGGCTGAAGCGCGGGTATAACATATTTTCAGGCCTACTGGCGTGGATAGTTAATAAAATAACTTTTGCTTAAATTGATATTTGGTGCTTGAAAGATGCCGTCTGAAAAAATCATCATCTTTCAGAGAGCCTAGTCTGATAATTACCGTATAAGGCAAGTAAGTTTAGTGCTTACTTCAATAACGGGTAGGTGTAATCCGAAATAGTTTCTGGAAAATTAATGGAACAGATTTTGATTGCAGGAGTGGATGAAGCAGGGCGGGGGCCTTTGGTAGGCAGCGTATTTGCCGCCGCCGTTATCCTGTCCTCTGATTATGATTTGCCGGGGCTGACCGATTCTAAAAAACTCAGTGAAAAAAAGCGTGATATGCTGGCTTTGGCCATTAAAGAACAAGCATTGGCTTGGTGCGTGGCATCAGCAAGTGTCGGCGAGATCGCACAGTTGAATATCCTGCACGCTACCATGCTGGCAATGACGCGGGCTGTTAAAGGATTGGCGATTGAACCCCAGCTTATCCGTATTGATGGTAACCGTGTGCCGCAGGATTTGGCCGCTAATGCGGAAGCCGTTGTTCAAGGAGACAGTAAAGTAGCGCAGATTTCTGCGGCGTCGGTTTTGGCTAAAACAGCGCGTGATGCAGAAATGTATGCATTAGCCGAACGTTATCCCCAGTATGGCTTTGAAAAGCATAAAGGTTACGGTACGGCCGCACATTTGGCTGCTTTGGCCGAGTTCGGCGCTTTAGCCGAGCACCGTAAAGATTTCGCCCCTGTGCGTGCTGTTTTGGCGCAAGGCAAATTATTTGAATAAATGGCAGGTGCAAGCAATTGGAAAGTGAGCGGATTTTGCTTGTTAGTTTGCTATTTCTCGCATTACGAACCTGCCAACACCGTTTTTAGCCATTCAGGCTGCCTGAAATTTTTTTGAATACAGTGGATAAAATAAGAAAGAGACAAGGCGGCAACAAGAGCCGTGTACAAAAATGGTACATAAGGTTGTTGGCAACGCAGTAGATTGCTTATTTTAATTCACTATCAATGAGTGGTAACCGCCCATGTCTAATTTGTCCGAGCAGCTAACTATTGCCCTGATTACCAAAAATGAAGCCCACCATTTGCCCGAGTGTCTCAAAAGCGTGCAAGACTTGGGGGGTTCGATGGTCATCATTGATTCAGGCAGCACCGATGAGACGCCTGAAATTGCGAGGCAATTTGGGGCGGAATTTCATGTGTTTCCCGATTGGCAAGGTTTTGGCAGACAACGCAACCGCGCTCATCAATTTATTCAAACGCCATGGGTGTTATGGCTAGATGCAGACGAGCGATTAAGTGCCACCACGCGTCAAGATATCATTCAGCAAATCAGTCAAATCCAACCCGATGGCAAAACGCTTTTTTCTATCAATCGTTTAAGCATGGTTTATGGACGTGAAATCCGCCATAGTGGCTGGTATCCTGACCGCGTTGTGCGTTGTTATCCTGTGAAATATACGCAATACAGCGATGATTTGGTGCATGAATCCGTTGTTGTTCCCAATGGCGCGAAAGTGGTGGAATTAAAAGGTGATGTGTTGCATTACACTTATGCAGACATTGCTCAATTTATGCGTAAATCGGCACAATATGCGCAATTATGGGCACAACAAAAGAAGCAGCAAGGGAAAAAAGTTCATTTACATACCGCGGTGATACATGGAGCAATGAATTTTCTTAAAACTTATGTTTTGAAAGCAGGCTTTCTGGATGGTAAACAAGGTTTTTTACTGGCTACATTATCTGCGTATTCAGTATTTTGCAAATATGCACAATTATGGGTTTTGAATCATGAGCGAAAATAAACCGATTATTTTATTTGTGAATATGGCGCGGCATTTTGGTGGTGGCGAAGTACAAACTGAAAGGTTAATTTGTGCTTTGTCTCATTTTCAACCCGTATTTTATGGACGAAAAAATAGTTTATTAGGTAAACGGTTAAAACAAAAAAATATGGGGCTGTATTAGATTGGCAGTTATGTTACCCTTTAAAAATGAAGATAACACACTGTAAACTATCTAAAAAAGTACAAAAAAAGTTGCTTGAATTTTTTGTACTTGAGGTAACCGCCCGTTCTGCTGCCAATTTATTGGATATTAACCCCAATTCAGCAGCTCTGTTTTACCGTAAAATTCGCCAAGTCATTGCCTATCATTTAGAGCTTCAAGCTGATGAAATCTTTGATGGTTCAATCGAGCTTGATGAGAGTTATTTTGGTGGACAACGAAAAGGCAAACGCGGTCGCGGAGCGGCTGGGAAAGTAGCGGTATTTGGTATTTTGAAACGTCAAGGCAAGGTTTATACTGTTGTCGTTAAAAATACCAAACAAGATACTTTACTACCTGTTATTAAACGAAAAATAATGCCTGATAGCATTGTTTATACGGACTATTACAAAAGCTATGATGTGCTAGATGTGAGTGAATTTACGCATCACAGAATCAATCATTCAGAGCTTTTTGTCGACCGTCAAAACCATATCAACGGTATTGAAAACTTCTGGAATCAGGCAAAGCGCGTTCTACGAAAGTACAATGGAATTGACCGAAAATCTTTCCCTTTATTCTTGAAAGAATGCGAATTTCGTTTTAACTTTGGTACACCAAAAGAGCAACTTAAAATCTTGCGAATTTGGTGTGATATTTAAGGCTAATCTAATACAGCCCCAAAAATATTCAAGTATTGCCTAATCTCATGGCGTTGTTTTGCTTTTTATGTCAAAAAAAAACAATGATTATTCATGCATGTGATGGGCGTTCTGTTCATTTTGTTGCATTATTGAAATGGCTGTTTGCTAAACCTATGGTTATTACGCGCCATGTGGTTTTCCCATTAAAACGCTTTCTATCGCGTTGGAGTTACCAGCAAGCTAATGCTGTTGTTGGTGTGAGTAAAAGGGCTTCTGAAAATTTGCGGTTAGTTAGCATTAATGCCACAACAATTTATGGGAGCGTAGATAAGTTAGCGGAAAATGAGGAAATACTTTCTCAATATTCTTTTGCATTACATCGTTTGAAAGTAGGGCAAGTTGGAAATTTTCAAGAAGTAAAAAATTTTCCTCTAACGATTGAATTAGCAAAAAAATGTCCAGAAACAGATTTTTATTTGATTGGTTCAGGCGTGTTGGAAGAGCAATTAAAAAAACAAGCTACAGGATTAAATAATGTTTTCTTTATTCCATTTACACCATATATAGGCAGCATTTTTCAACACATAGATGTACAGATTTTACCTTCGCATTCAGAAGGATTACCAAGTGTGATTTTGGAAGGCTATCAATATGCTGTCCCTGTTTTGGCACATGCTGTTGGTGGTATTCCTGAGATTGTAGAACATGGTCAAACAGGTTTTTTAATTGAACAAAATCAAGTGGAAAATTATCAATATTATATTCAACAACTTCAACCTAATTTGCCGCTATTATCACAACTTACACAACAAACTAAACAATATTGGCAACAACATGATTTTTCTAGTGTGCGCATGGCAAAAGAATACGAAAACATTTATAACCAAATTTTAAATAAGTGCTAACTCTATGATAACCAAACAAGAATACCTAAACCAAGCCGCGCAAGGCTACAACCGCATTCCGCTTGTCCAAGAATTGTTGGCGGATTTGGATACGCCTTTGTCGCTGTATTTGAAACTCGCCAATCAGCCGTTTAGTTATCTATTGGAATCCGTAGTGGGGGGTGAGCGATTTGGACGCTATTCATTTATCGGTTTGCCGTGTGATACTTATCTCAAAGTTTCAGGCAGCACAACCGAAATTTATCAAAATCATCAGCTTAGCGAAACGCATCATGATAATCCGCTTCAAGTTATTGAGCAATTTCATGCACGGTTTAAAACGCCTGATATTGCCCAATTACCACGATTTACGGGTGGTTTAGTTGGCTATTTTGGTTACGAAAGCATCTATTATTTTGAACACATCGCGCATCGTTTAAAGCAGCATCACAAAGGGCATCTATCCTGAAAAAGCCGACCCTTTGGAGACGCCTGATATTTTGTTGATGTTGTCGCAAGAATTAGCCGTGATTGATAATCTCAGCGGCAAGATTTATTTGATTGTGTATGCCGACCCAAGCAATCCGCAAGGTTATGAATTGGCACGCGAAAAATTAGAAAACGTGCGTGAAAAATTGCGCCAAAGTGTCGCCATTCCCTTGTCGCTGGGCAGCCCAATAACGCAGCCTGAACACATCACAGGCGAGACCGCGTTTAAATCCTATGTGCGAAAAATACGCGAGTATATTTTGGACGGCGATTGTATGCAGGTCGTTCCAGCACAAGGCATGAAATTAGCCTTTCAAGACAAGCCGTTGCATTTGTATCGCGCATTGCGCACGCTCAATCCTTCGCCGTAAATGTTTTATTATGACTTTGGCGATTTTCATATTGTGGGTTCATCGCCTGAAATTTTGGTGCGCCGTGAACGTGAAAAAGTGGTGGTGCGCCCGATTGCAGGTACGCGTTTGCGTGGTATGACGCCAGAGCAAGATGCTGAAAATGCACAAGATTTATTAAACGACCCAAAAGAAATTGCCGAACACACCATGCTGATTGATTTGGGGCGCAACGATGTGGGGCGCATTAGCCAAACAGGTTCGGTGGTGGTTACCGATAAAATGGTCATTGAAAAATATTCGCATGTGATGCACATTGTTTCCAATGTAGAAGGTAGCCTGAAACCGAATATCAGCAATATGCAAATTTTGGCGGCTAAGAATGCCGTCTGAAAAATATTTTTAGACGGCATTTTTTATTTATTCTAACTTTGTCAGAATGATGGATTGTTATTTGATTGGAATAAAATAGATTATTTGTATTCAAGCTGATTTATTAAGGTTTGTTTTTGACTGATGTTTTAACTAGATTTTTACAAAGGGATAGAAATGCAGATTTTATTGATTCGTACGCCGCTTCACGTTGTGAAGCAAGGTTATGTAGGTATTGGTTGGCGTAGGGTGGATTTTTCAACTTATTCTTCAGCCGGGATGTTATTCGGGCATTAGGTGATATCGGTAAAAGGCAGAATACCGTCAAACGATTTTTCAACTTGGCTCAAGGAGATATTGTTGTTGTTCCCTTATATCGTTCTATTACGATTGGCAAAGTATCTGGGGCCAAAAGGTTTGTTGAGGAAGAGGTTAAACATGATGCTTGCAATCAAGTTGCCGTTGAGTTTTTTTGTGATCAAAACGGGAAAGTTATACAACTCCCGAGAAGTGTTTTATCACATGGATTGGAAAGCCGTTTAAAAATCAGGATGACTATTGCGCGTTTAAATGGTTTTCTGGATGAAATTGAAAAGCTTATCCGAAGTTTAAAAGAAAATGGCAGTTATCAGCAGAGCAGCTATTTATTGAAGTAAGAGGCCTATGCAAAAGAGAAGTTCAAAAAAGAGCTGTTAGATGCTATGGTCTGCGGCAATACTTGGTTGGCTGCGGGCGGGAATGGTTTGGAGAGATTGGTTAAAGAATTGTTGGAAATTGAAGGCTATTCAGCCAAAATAGAATCTAAAAACCAATCGTCAGGAATTGCCGATATTGATATCAGTGCGGAAAAAATCGACCGTTTTAACCAGTGTCGCCTGTTGATTCAAGTGAAACATCATAAAGGAGAAACAAATAGCCATGGTTTGAAGCAGTTGATTGCTTATGATGATAATGATGAGACGGATGCTCAAAAGTGGCTGATAACCACAGCCGACTTGAGCGATGCATCCAAGCAATTGGCTGAAGCCAACCAAATCCGCGTGATGAATGGTAAAGCATTGGTCGACTGGATTGATGAGAGTCTTGAATATTTGAGTGTCGGAACCAAACAACGGTTAGGAATTATCAATGTTCCCCAGCTCGTAAAATCCAAATAATAAACAATGCCGTCTGAAAATATTTTCAGACGGCATTTTGAATAATTTACATATATATTTAAGGTTTGGGCTTTTGCATCATGCTATTGACTTGCTCCGAGAGTGCATGAAGGTCAAGCCAGCCCATTTGGTTGAATAGAGTAAGTATCAACATACCCACCACCAGCATGACCATCAGATAAACGATATAGCCGATTAAGATTTTAAGGCCGGATTGTCCGCTCATTCTTGATAAGCCGATAATCTGCACCCAAAAAATCCAAACCTGCCAAAACAATCCTGCAAAGGCGAGTGCCGGAACATACATGACTACCAAAGAGGGGATAACCAAAGCCTCGGTAATCAGAATAAACCCGAGCAGCGGCAGCTTCGGACTACCGTAATAGTGCAGCAGGCGGCTCATAACGCGTGCCAACACTAGCCATTTGGATACGCTTAGCAAGAGAGTGAAGCCAATGGCGCCGTTGCTGTTACCGAAAAGGGGCGACATACCGGCCGCGTTAACTGCTCCTGTGAGCAGCAGAATGCCGAAAATGGCGGGCGGTGTGTAGCGGTAATGTTCGGGCTCACGGTAGCGTAACCGTAGTACATCCCACATATCGCGTAATAAATGATAAAGCATCAGTCGAATACCACTGTTTTGTTGTTGTAAGAAAGTACGCGGCTTTGCAAATGCCATTTTACCGCGCGGGCGAGTACGATTTTTTCTAAATCACGGCCTTTTTCGATTAAGTCGGGAATATCGTCGCGGTGTGAAACGCGAGTAACTTCCTGTTCGATAATCGGGCCTTCATCCAGCTCGTCGGTTACATAATGGCTGGTTGCTCCGATCAGCTTTACGCCGCGGGCATGGGCACGATGGTAAGGTTTTGCACCATCAAAGGCGGGTAAGAAGCTATGGTGGATATTAATCACTTGGTTCGGGTATTTTTGTACGAATACGGGCGATAAAATCTGCATATAGCGTGCCAATACTATAGTATCAATATTAGCTTTTTCCAAGAGGGCCAATTGGCATGCTTCGGCCTCCGCCTTATTTTCCCGTGTCGTAACGATATGATAGAAGGGAATACCGTGGCGTTCGACCAAATCGCGTACTGAATCATGATTGCCGATTACCAGAGGAATATCGCAGTTTAATTCGCCGATACGGTGGCGGTGTAGCAAATCGGAAAGGCAGTGTTCGTATTGTGAGGTAAACAAAGCGATACGGCGGCGGGTGTGCGAGAAATGTAGTTGCCAACTCATGCCGAAAGCGTCGGCTACAGGAGCGAAGGCCCTTGCGATGGCTTCGCGGGTTTGCAGAGTAAAACCTTGCATATCCCACTCTACGCGCATCAGGAATAATTTCTCAATAGCATCTTCATGTTGGTCGGCGTGGATAATATTGCCGTTGTGTTCCAAAAGAAATAAGGAAATCGCATGTACCAAGCCTTTACGGTCGGGAGCGGTAATCAGGAGTGTAGCGGTTTGTTTTGAGGAGTCGGTCATATTGTTATCTTTATGCAATACTGTCTGCTCGGGATTTTTCCCGAAAAAACGGTTATTGTAGCTTAAAACGGTTTTTTTTCGCAGTATATACGACAAGGCCGTCTGAAAACTTATAAAAGTATTTTCAGACGGCCATTACTAATTTAGATGTGGATTTGGAATACCTAGGGCTTATATGTTTCAGACCATAGTTGAGATATTCCTACGCCAAGATCGGTTAAACATGATCGTGTAACTCTGCGGCATGGAGGGTATTTTCAAGCAAAGTAGCAATAGTCATCGGACCCACACCGCCCGGAACGGGGGTAATCATAGACGCACGCTCTTTGGCAACATCAAATTCTACGTCACCGCAGAGTTTGCCATCTGGTAAACGGTTGATGCCGACATCAATCACAACCGCTCCGGGTTTGATCCATTCGCCTTTGACGAAATTCGGAATACCAACTCCTACCACTACGATATCTGCGGCTGAAACCTCTTCGGCCAAATTTTTTGTTTTGCTATGGCAGATGGTAACCGTAGCACGCGCCAGCAGCAACTCAAGCATCTGAGGGCGGCCGACAATATTCGAAGCCCCCACTACCACTGCTTTTTTTCCTTCGGGATTGATGCCGTAGGTTTCCAGTAGCGTCATGACACCTTTGGGGGTGCAAGGCCGCATCAGGGGCATTTTGACAACCAGCCTGCCGACATTATAAGGGTGGAAGCCGTCGACGTCTTTGTGTGGCAAAATCCGCTCCAAGATTACTTGGCTGTCAATTTGTTTCGGTAACGGCAGCTGTACAAGAATACCGTCTACTTCCGGATTGGCATTCAATTCATCTACCAGTTTCAAAAGGGTTTCTTGCGAGGTGTCGGCGGGCAGCTCATATGAAAGTGATTTGAAGCCGACTTTCTCGCAGGCGATTTTTTTATTGCGTACATATACCGCACTGGCGGGATCGTTGCCGACCAGTATCACGGCTAAGGCTGGTGTGCGCAGCCCCTTGGCTTGGCGTTCGGTTACTTTTTCGGCTACTATTTGCAGGCGTTGTTGGGATACTTCTTTACCGTTAATCAATTGGGCGGTCATCGTAGGCGATCTCTATGTATTGGGTTGGCAGGAAAGAAAAAACAGGCGTAATTATCGCATTTTTTGTTTGCAATTTCACCTTTTTGTAAAGATAAGTATATTGGGGGTGCTATATCTTTGAAGTGGTATATTTTACCTAAATATCTTTAAAATTTAATGATATAAAATTTTTTGTAATTTATTTAAGTACGATTGCTTGACGTTTTTTTGACTATGGGGTATAGTTCGCATCTCTCGTCGGGGCGTAGCGCAGTCTGGTTAGCGCACCTGTTTTGGGAACAGGGGGTCGTGAGTTCGAATCCCACCGCCCCGACCAGTTTTAGCACCGTGAGAGTAAGCACGATACGACAAGGTAGAGCGCCCGTAGCTCAACCGGATAGAGCACCCGCCTTCTAAGCGGGCGGTTACAGGTTCGATTCCTGTCGGGCGTGCCAAAAAGTTTATTTTGCGGTGGCTGTAGCTCAGTTGGTAGAGCCCTGGATTGTGATTCCAGTTGTCGTGGGTTCGAGCCCCATCAGCCACCCCAATTCATATCAAAACCCGCTTCAACTTGAAGCGGGTTTTACTTTATCTTTATCACCACTTAAATTTATACCGTTTAAACTAAGGTTTATAGGTATAGATTTTGTCTATATGTCATAATATTTCTTATAGAGTGCCGGCTGCAATCATTCAGACGGCTTTAATTGTCTAAATAAAGCGGCTTCGGTATGATTCGGGCTTATTCTTTAATTTTAAATCCCTTTGCCGACAGGAAGCCGAATCATGAAAAATTGGCCTCAACCCGACTTTATTCGCAAAATCTGCCCGCCGGAACAATTGGCGCAGAGATTGGCTGGCTTGCCCCGACCACTGGTATTTACCAACGGCTGCTTTGATATTCTGCATCGAGGCCATGTAACTTATCTTGCTCAAGCGCGTGCTATGGGGGCGGCTATGATATTGGCTTTAAACACTGATGCGTCGGTACGCCGTTTGGGCAAGGGTAGTGATAGGCCGGTGAATCCCTTGGAAAATCGTGTAGATGTTGCGGCAGCATTGGAAAGTGTGGATATCGTTACTTGGTTCGATGATGATACGCCGGCTGCATTGATTGAGTTAATTAAACCAGATATTTTGATTAAAGGGGGGGATTGGGCACCCGAAAAAATAGTTGGTGCGGAGGAAACCTTGGCTCGAGGTGGAAAAGTGTATTCGATTCCGTTTTTATACCAAACCTCAACTACGCAAACCTTGGCTAAAATCCGTGGGGTAGAGGGTCAGCAGGCATGACTGTACTAAAACCCCGCCATTGGAAGCTTTTGGCGGCTTTGGCAGAAGGTAATGCCTGCCATATTTTCGAATTGAGCCAGATTGCAGGGGTACAGCCCCAACATATTAATGTAGTCTGGCAGCAGATGCCGCCGCATATCCGGGGGTTGTTGCGGCAACAAGACGGGCAATGGCGTTTGGTCAGACCATTGGCTGTGTTTGATGAAATCAAAGTCAAGAATGTTGCTGCCCGTTACGGTTTTCGGGCGGCATTAAAAAATGAATGCACTTCCAGCAATGATCTTTTATTAGAAATGGCGAGGCAAAATCCGCAGCGGGTGCATCAGGCGTTGGTGTTGGCGCATCAACAGACGCATGGCCGCGGGCGGCAAGGGCGCCGTTGGCAACATCGGTTGGGTGAATGTCTGATGTTCAGCTTCGGATGGGTATTTGATAAGCCGCAACACGAGCTGGGTGCGTTGGCATTGGTGGCGGCTTTGGCTTGTCGTCGTGCTTTAGACAGCTTGGGTGTAGCGGTACAAATCAAATGGCCTAATGATTTGGTTATCGGTCGCGATAAATTGGGCGGTATTTTAATTGAAACTGTACGCAGTGGCGGTAAAAGTATTGCTGTTGTGGGTGTAGGAGTGAATTTTGTTTTGCCAAAAACGGTGGAGCAGGCCACATCGGTACAGGCAGCTTCGGCATCCCAGCTATTGTCTGCAAATAATATTTTGGATGCTTTATTGGCTCAATTGGCAGATGGTTTTTCCCGTTTTGAAAAGACAGGTTTTATGTCGATGAAGGGGGACTATGAGGCCGCTAGCCGTGATATGGGACGGTCCGTACGCTTGCTCAAGGATGGAGAAGTGGTAGAAGAGGGTGTGATGACAGGTGTGTCGGAACACGGGGCTTTGCTCTTGGAAACTTCGCAGGGTAATAAACAGGTAGTGAGCGGCGAAATCAGTTTGCGGCCGAATGAAGACTTACCCAAACTATCATTGGTAAAGCCTAGGCGCTTGTTATTATTGGATGGCGGCAACAGTCAGTTGAAGTGGGCATGGGTGGAAGAGGGGCAGATTGTTTCCGTTGGTCGTGCGCCTTATCGTGATTTGTCGAAGTTGGGGCAAGAATGGCAAGAGCGGGGGGGCGGTGTAGAAAAGATTATAGGTTGTGCCGTATGCAGTACGCAGAAAAAAGAACAGGTAGCAGCCCAGTTGCCTGAGCAAATCGAATGGCTCTCTTCGATGCAACATGCTTTAGGTATACGAAACCATTACCGCAATGTTGCCGAACATGGCGCCGACCGCTGGTTTAACGTGCTTGGCAGCCGCCGTTTTAGCAGTAATGCTTGTGTGGTAGTGAGCTGTGGTACGGCAGTAACGGTAGATGCGTTAACTGAAGATGACCATTATCTCGGCGGTACGATTATGCCGGGCTTTCATTTGATGAAGGAGGCTATGGCGCTGAAAACGGCTAATCTTAATCGTCCGATCGGGAAGGTTTACCCGTTTCCCACGACTACTTCTAACGCATTGGCCAGCGGTATGATGGATGCGGTTTGCGGTTCGGTAATGCTGATGCATAGTCGGTTGCGTGGAAAAACTAATGCAGATAAAGTGGTGGATGTGGTGATTACCGGAGGTGGTGCGGCCAAGGTGGCACAAGCTTTACCGGAATCTTTTAGCTTGGACAATCATATTAAAATTGTAGATAATCTCGTCATTTACGGATTACTCAACTGGATTGAACAACAATGAAATGGCTCTTTGCCGTACTGGTTGCACTCAATATTATCGTTTTCGGGGGAATGGTGGCGGGACGCGTAGCGGAAAAGCAAAAAGCCGTAGTCGCGCCGACAGTACCCGTTGCTTCAGGCCGTCAGGAACTGGCGGTGCCGGATTTGAAAACAGCACCTGAAGTGATGGCTTCCGATGATGGGCGTGATGCTTGGATTACTGCTACCGAAGAGCGTCCTTTGGCGGAAATCATTGCCGCCGCCGATATACCGGAGGGGGAGCGCCAAAAACTATTGAATGAAGAAAAGCAAAAAGAGCAGCAAAGGCGCGAACAAGAGCGTAAAGCTCGTGAAGAGCGCGCCCGCCGTGAAGCGGAGCAGGAAAAGCAACCAGAGCAAGTGCAGGCCAAACCTGTGCAACAATGCAGTGCCAGTATTACTTTAGACGAAGATGATTACCACCGCATTAAAGGATTGTTGACCCAATGGCCGCATGCAGCTACCCGTACGGTAGAGCAACGCAGTAGCACACGAGCCAAGACATCTGCTCCGGCCAAGAGCTATCGGGTTTTGGTGCCTACCGGGGGAGATGCTTTGGCAAGGTTGGATAGCTTGAATGCTAAAGGTTTTTCCGGTACTTTGCATAACGGTGACATCAGTATCGGCGTGGTGCGTAGTAAATCGGCTGCCCAAGTGTTGGTATCGCGTGTAGCGGCTGCTGGGTTCGGTGGTGCAAATGTCGTGGAGCAGGAGGATAAAAGCAGCACTGTTGCAGATAGCAGCCTGAGCGTGGCACGGATGCGCGTATTATTTATGTCGGTTGATGACAAGGCTGCCCAAGGAATTAATGCGGTAGTGGGTAATTACGGTAAACTCAATCGCAGCAAATGCAAATAAATCGATATTAGGCAGGAAAACTCAAAAGTTTGTTTAATTTCTTCATAAGAAGAAAAACTGTATCGTTTGCAGTGGCAGATCGGACTGTATTCTGAAAAACACCAAACCCGCTATGAAAAATAGCGGGTTTGGTGTTTTCGGTTTTGAGTAGGAAAAATGGAACACTAAATTACTTTAGATACAACCTCCGTGTAATTCGGATATGGGGAAAGAGGAATAAAATGTTTAACGGCCTCGAAGTCGAATGACTTGTTGGTTTTAATTATTATACATAAATGATAATAATTATCAATATTTATTGTTATTATTTTTAAAATTTTTAAATAAGTATTTGAAAAAATAAAATAGTTTGAAATATTGTGATGCTGGCCGTCTGAAAATTCTCAGACGGTTCTATTTTTGTGGGTTAATGGTTAGGCCGGAGAGTGTGAAAATATTTTAAAAGATGATTTCCTTACTAACTTGCTTATGGGTAGCTATTATTCAATAGGCAAATATAAGAGCTAACTTTTAATTAATATATATAAATGTTATCAGTTATTTCGATAAGTAAATTAAATGGTAAGACTGCCGGGTAGTGAATACCGTATAATCCGTATATTCCGATTTATTTAAAGAATAATTATGTCCGCTATGCAGCAAATTTACCATACCGTTTCACAAGACCTGCTTGCCGCCAATGGCTTGGCTCCTGAAATTTTGGAGCAAAGTCTTGGTTTAATCGGCAACAGAAAAGTGGATTACGCCGATATATATTGCCAACGTACTGCGTTTGAGAGTTGGCATTTGGAAGAAGGGATTGTGAAATCAGGTAGTTTCCAGATTGATCAAGGTGTAGGTGTGCGTGCGGTAGCCGGGGAAAAAACAGCTTTTGCTTACGCCGACAGCCTGCATCCGGATTCTATGCGTCGAAGTGCGGAGGCTGTACGGGTGATTGCTGATGCAGGGCAGGAGTACTCAACATGTATTCCCGTGCCTGTATATGGTAAAAGCGTACATGCGCTTGCCAATCCGATTGCCAGCCTTGATTCTGCGGCGAAAGTCGCTTTGCTCAACAAAGTGGAGGCGTTGGCTAAAGCGGCTGATCCGCGGATAGTACAAGTGATGGCGGGCTTAACCTGCGAATACGACTTGATATATATCGCCCGTTTGGATGGAAAACACAGTGCCGATATCCGCCCGTTGGTGCGCCTGTCTGTGACTGTAATTGCCAAGCAAGGTGAGCGTCGGGAACAGGGCAGTGCGGGTGGTGGAGGCCGCTTTGATCTGACGTATTTTGATGATGCGGTAATCAGCGGTTATGTGCAAAAAGCCGTGGGACAGGCGCTGATAAATTTGGAATCGCGGCCTGCACCGGCGGGAGCGATGAAAGTTGTATTGGGTAACGGTTGGCCGGGTGTACTATTGCATGAAGCAGTCGGCCATGGATTGGAAGGTGACTTCAACCGCAAGCAGACCAGTGTGTTTTCAGGGCGTATTGGCGAGCGTGTTGCAGCAAAAGGCGTTACTGTGGTGGATCAGGGCGATATTGCCGACCGCCGAGGGTCACTCAATATTGATGATGAAGGCAATGAAACCGGGCGGACGGTGCTGATTGAAGACGGTATTCTCACCGGCTATCTGCAAGACGAAACCAATGCCCGCTTAATGAATACCCGCAGTACCGGTAACGGGCGCCGGGAAAGTTATTCTGCCGTGCCGATGCCCCGCATGACCAACACGTTTATGGAAAACGGCAGCCACGACCCTCAGGAAATTATCGCTTCGATCGACAAAGGTTTGTATGCTGTCAATTTCGGTGGCGGACAAGTAGACATCACCAGCGGTAAGTTTGTTTTTAGTGCATCGGAAGCTTGGTGGGTGGAAAACGGCAAGCTTCAATATCCCGTTAAAGGTGCAACGATCATCGGCAGCGGCCCCGAAGTATTGAAACATGTGAGCATGATCGGCAATGATAGCCAGCTCGATAGTGGTGTGGGCGTATGCGGTAAAGACGGGCAAAGCGTGCCTGTCGGCGTTGGTCAGCCTACGTTGCGTATTGATGCGGGATTAACGGTTGGCGGTAGTGAGATTTAAAGGCGTTGCCAGTATCTTTGGCCGTATTTTAATAATGTTTTTTACATAAATGTTATATAGGTTGCCGGATATGTAGCAGCCAAATCAAATGCCGTCTGAAAATATTTCAAACGGCGTTTTTTTATCGGTTTTTGCAGCGATTGTTGTAATCGTGATAATAATTATGTGAAAAAATAATTAAGCTGGGGGATTATGGTGAGAATGCGGGGCGTATAGATTATTATAGCGGCATGATCAGCACCGGTTGAAACCTGATTTTCAAACGGTATCTTCATGCCAGGCAAGTACTGAACGACCAAGCATTTATTTTTCAGACGGCCTCATTATTATTTCTATTAACTTTCACTTTAATTCGATAATTATATGAACCCTTCCATCCAAGAGGCTTTGCGCCAACTTGATACGCTGATTTTAGGCAAAAAAAATGTTTTACAGCAGCTTTTAACTTGTGTGTTGGCCGGAGGGCATGTTTTATTGGAGGATGTTCCGGGTGTCGGCAAAACCACCTTGGCACATGGTTTGGCTGCTGTGTTGGGTTTGGATTTTCGTCGCGTGCAGTTTACCAACGATATGCTGCCGGCCGATTTGTTGGGTGTAAATGTATACCGTCCGAACGAAGGACGTTTCGAATTCCACCCCGGACCGGTGTTCCATCGTTTCTTGTTGGCCGATGAAATCAACCGAGCATCCCCGAAACTGCAATCTGCCTTATTGGAGGCAATGGAAGAGCGGCAGGTATCGGTGGATGGTCAAACCTATCGTTTGCCCGAGCCTTTTATTGTGGTTGCTACGCAGAATCCGACGGAGCAGTTGGGAACATTTCCATTGCCCGAATCACAGCTCGACCGCTTTATGATGCGCTTGAGCATGGGCTATCCTGCTGCTGAAGCAGAGAGACAACTATATGCAGAAGGCGACCGCCGTCAAAGTTTGCCGAGTTTGCAGCCGGTATGTGATGCCGCTGTGTTGGCGCAATGGCAGCAGCAGGCGGCAGAGGTTCGTTTCGCACCGGCAGCCGCGGATTATGTTTACCGTTTGGTAGCCGCCAGCCGCCAGCCGGGGCGTTTTGTATTGGGTTTAAGCCCGCGTGCGGGATTGGCGGTGGTTCGCGCTGCCAAAGCGTGGGCATTTATGCAGGACAGGGCTCATGTGCTTCCCGATGATATCAAGGCAGTGTGGGTGCCGGTAACCAACCACCGCGTACAAACCTTACAGGCCGGCTACAATAGCGAGCAGGCTTTGACGGATATTTTGAATCATGTGGCCGTTGCCTGACCGTAGCCTGCCTGCCGTATCGGGGCGTTCTCCCGCTGTTCGCGATTTGTTATGGCGACCTACCCGTATGGGTGTCGGCTTGGCCGTAATGGTTATACTGTTGTGGTTGGTGGGCGTGAATTACCAAGTGAACCTTGCTTATGCGGCAGCCTTTTGGTTGGCCGGTTTCGCAGTGGTGGCGGTGTTGATGAATATGCGCCAGCTCTTGGGTATGAAGATTGACGTGGAAATGCCCAAAGAGGTTTTTGCCGGCGATCAGGCACACTTATTATTGACCGCCGAAGACAACCGCCGTGCCCGTTGGCTGTGGCTGTGTAATGAGGAAGAATGGCAACAGAGGCCGTCTGAAAGTGCTATTTGGCAAACTTGGCAGGTAGATGCGGCAGGGGATTGCCGTTTCGAATGGCATGTACCGGCGAGTCGGCGGGGCTACTTGTGCGTACCGTCGCTGCGTACCGCCAGTGTGGCTCCTTTCGGTTTGTGTATGGTGCAATGCGTGTGGCATTGGCCGAGTGATGCCGTGGTGTATCCCGCACCTATGCCGCATGACATTCCGGAAGCTGCGGCAAACGGTGATGACGCTGCTGCAAAAAGCAGTATGCAAGAAGGCGGCGAAGATCTGGCTTATTTGCAAGAACACCGTGAAGGCGCTTCTTTGCAGCATGTTGCCTGGAAAACTTTTGCCAAAACGGGAGAGCTGCTGGATAAACGTTTTGAGGATATTCCGCCTGCGGCAAATCAAAAGGTTTTGTCCTACCGTGATTATCCGGCGGGTACGCCGAAGGAGCGTTTGGCCGGATTATTGTGTTTTCGTGTGTTGGAGGCCGAAAGAGCAGGCTTGGCATATACGTTGGAATTACCGAACCAAACCATTGCTCCCCAAACCGCACAGCGGGAAAGGTGTTTGACGGCACTGGCTTTATGGTAGTGCGGCAATTTGTTGCGAGGCGTAAGAATGGAAAATATAAAGCTTACGCTGTTGCTGTTTTGTATCATTGGGTAGGAGAAAACGACAAATGCCGTCTGAAACTATTCAGGCGGCATTGGTATGTTTGGTTGCAGCGTTAAACAAGTATTTTTGATCGACGGGGCTTGCTGGTGTTTTGGTTACCTGAGGCCGTCTGAAAATTTGGAAAATAGTGCTTCGAGAGATGCGAAACCAAAAATTTGCTTAAAAACACCCGATGCAACGGTATCGGATAACTGTATTTTCAGACGGCCTGTTATTTTTCAGGTAAAGGCCGTCTGAAAAGGTTTGAATAATTTTCTAGTTGATATGTTGATATTAAATCCCGTTTTTTTAAAACAGGCACCCCCGCCACCTGTGCAGTTTGCATTGCTATGCACTTTGCTGTGGACTGCATTGCCTCTTGCCGGTGCTTTGCCTGTGGTGGTAACGGCTTTGTTCGGCGGCTTATGGCTTCTCCGCTTGGCCTTGTTGCGTTTGCATATCGGCCGTGTGCACGGTTTGGCTTTGGTATTAATGTTGCTGATGGTAGCCGGTTTGGTTTGGCAACAATTGGGAACGGTGTTTGGCCGTGAGGGCGGGATTGCATTTTTATTGCTGCTGGTGATGCTTAAGTCGTTTGAAAGTACGGGCAGGCGCGATTGGCAGGTGCTGGTGTTGGCGATGCTTTTTCTCAGCGGATCAAGTGTTTTGCTTAACCAAAGCCTGCTGACGGGTGTTTGGCTGTTGCTGACTTTATTACTGTTGGCGGTGTGTATGGCGTTGTTGGGTGGTTTGCCTTTCAAACAGGCAGCCAAGCGGGGCGGACAGGCGTTACTGCTGACTTTACCGTTGATGGTATTGTTGTTTGTGGCGGTGCCGAGAAGCAGCGAGCCTTTGTGGCGTATCCCGCAACAAAGTGCGCAAGCTAAAACGGGTTTGTCGGATACGATGGAACCGGGCAGTATCAGCAATCTGGTACAGAGCAATGAATGGGTGGCCAATATTACCTTTAGCGGGCAACAACCGGAAATTCAGGATATGTACTGGCGCGCCATCATCATGGCTGATTTTGACGGTATACGCTGGCATGCGGTGGACAATCGTTATGAAGATGACGCCGAAGCCGCAACAGTAGGCAGAACCACTTACCAAATGATTGTGCGTGATCAAAACGGCGTGCTGCCCGCATTGGATTATCCCGGCACATCTCTGCCGCGGGGAATAGGTGCGCGCTTGGGGCAGGTGTTGAGGGCGGAACAAAGCCGTGAAGGTTTGCGCAGGCTGACTTTGCAAGCTTCGGTAGGCGATATCTTGGTTCAACGGTTGAATGCCGCCGAACAGGCGTTTTATACCCGCCTGCCTCGCGAAGGTAACCCGCAAACACGCGCCTTGGCTCAAAAATTGCGGGATCAGTCGGTGTCACCGCGTCAATTTGTCGATCAAGTATTGCATCATTACCGCAGCAGTTCGTTTGTTTATACCCTGCAGCCGCCGAAGACCGAAGGTCGAAACGGTATTGATGAATTTATGTTTCGCACCCGTCGTGGTTTTTGTGAGCATTACGCCCAGAGTTTTGTCGTTATGATGAGGGCGGGCGGATTGCCGGCACGGGTGGTGACCGGTTATCAGGGAGGTACTTTTAATGAACAAGCCGGTTTTTGGCAGTTGCGCAGCCGTGATGCCCATGCGTGGGCCGAAGTTTGGCTGCCGGATGAACAGCGGTGGTTGAGGGTTGATCCGACAGCTGCTGTTTCGGCCGTGCGCACGCAAAGCGGTGTTGCCGAGGCATTGCCTGAAAGCGAACGTGCGCAGGTGGAGCGAAGCGGTACATGGGCAAATTGGGCGGATACGGGCCAGTATTATTGGCAGCAATGGGTGGTAAATTACGATCAAAATAAACAAAATAGTTTGTTTGCCGCCTTAGGGTTGGGCGGATTCAACTTTAAGACCCTATGGATTGTCTTGTTGCCTGGGTTGTTGTTGGCATTTTTGCCGGTTTGGTATTGGTGGAAGAACGGCAGACGGGCCGATACTGATGAGCTGGCCGAAGGTTTTATGCTGTTAAAAACAGTATTATTGGGTAGCGAAGATGAAAAATTGGCCGCTACCAGTGCGACCGAGCTGCGTCATTTGATGGCTGCGCATGATATGGCTGATGACGAAATCGACCGGTTGCTGATCCAATATGAAAACTGGCTGTATGCGGGCGTTGAGCCTCCGTCTGGTGCGGTACGCCGCCGTTGGCTGGCACAAGTGAAGAAAGCTGCCAAGCGTTACGTGCGTTAAGGAAATAGCTAGGGGCATAGCAGTGTAGTAACGGTAAACTTTTTGGCCTGTGTTACTTCGTATCATTTGATGAAGCTTACTTGGCTATTGCTTGCGCTACAGCCTGTAAATAATAATGCCGTCTGAAAAACTTTTCAGACGGCATTATTATTTTACAAATGAAGGAAGTGTAGTTGGATAAACAAAGCTTCCCGAATATTAAGGCAATTATCTTTTTAAATTTTCAGTGTATGGGTTACCACAAACGATTGATGATACTTTGGGCTTTTTCTTCCGCGGCCATGCCGATACGGCGGCCCAGCAGCATGCCTAAAGGATCTTCTTCGGTGTAATCCACCAACTCGGGTGCGCCGATAACATCGCGTGAAATGCTGTATACATTACCGAAATCATCAATCAGGCCGGCGGCTTTGGCTTCGGAGCCTGTATAAATACGACCGCTGAACATATCGGGGTATTCTTTTTCTTTCAAACGGTTGCCGCGTCCCAATTTAACGGCTTTGATGAATTCCTGATGGATATCCGTCAGCATTTGTTCCCAAATTTTGGCTTGTTCGGGCGTTTCGGGGCTGAACGGATCGCCCATGCCTTTATTGCTGCCTGCTGTTTTCAGACGGCGTTTAATGCCTAATGTGTCCATCAGGCCTGTAAAATCAAAGCCGCCTCCGATTACACCGATACTGCCGACTACACTTGAAGGGTCGGCATAAATTTTATCTGCGGCGGCAGCAATGTAGTAACAACCGGAAGCGCATACGTCTTCGGCTACTACATAAAGCGGTGTATCGGGATGCTCTTTTTTCAGACGGCGTATTTCTTCAAATGCAATATTGGAAATAACAGGGGAGCCGCCGGGGCTGTTTGCCCTAATGATGATGCCTTTAACCGAGCTGTTCGAGTATGCCGCTTGAAGGCTGTCACGCAGAGTGGCGACTTGGTCTTGGTATTCGTTGGAAATCGCGCCGCTTAAGCGGATAACTGCCGTATGATCGCCGCTTGGCGCATTGGAGCTTGCACCGCCGCGCAGGCCGACAATTAGAGAAAGAAAAACCAGGAGCCATATAACACGCCAAATGTTGCGCCATATGCGGTTGCGGCGTTGTTCTTTATAAGTTTCCAGTAGGGCTTCGCGCAACGTATTGCGCTCCCAACTTTCTGTGGCGGCCGGTTGTTGGCCGTTTTCAGGTTCGCCTTCACGGCGGATACGGTATTGCATCGTAGTATTCCAAAATCAATTAAGTGCTCTATTTTAGGCGCATCGAGGGGCTTTGAAAACCGCTATAGAGTTTGCAGTAGAGACGGCAGGCCGCCTAAATTTTCCAATATGGCCAAATGGGGTGAGGTTTGCAGTTGTTCTGACGTATGTGCTCCTGTGCTGACGGCTACGGCATAGGCACGGGCATTGGCGGCCATATCCAAATCAAAAGTAGTGTCGCCGACAACCAGAGCTTCAGTAGGTAAAACACCCAGCTCGTCACAGATTTCAAGCACCATGTCGGGCGCAGGCTTTGAAGGGCATTCGCTGGCGCAGCGCGTCGCGTACCAAAAATGTGCCGTACCGGTTTGGCTAATGGCACTGTCTAGGCCGCTTCTCCCCTTGCCTGTGGCCACTGCCAGCCAATAACCTTGCTCTTTGAGCGTATTCAAGCAAGGTAAGGCATGCTCGAAAAGGCGCATATTCTGATTGTTGGGATTGAGATAATGAGTGGTGTAAGTCCGTACCAGTGCCGTCAGTTGGGTTTTGTCAATATCGGGATGCAGTATGGATATGATGGTGCGCAAATCGTATCCGATTAGTTTGCGTATGCTTTCGGCCGGTGGCGCGGGCAAGCCGTGTTCTAGAAAGGCGGCCTGCATGGCGGCGGTAATCGGTGCGGTGGTATCGGCAAGCGTGCCGTCCCAGTCGAAGATAATGAGTTTTGGAGGCATAAGGGTTTCCTTGTCCGCGGCTTTTTGATTGGTATGGGCCTATCTAAAAAGAAGAAGGTAATTTCCTAGTAGGCGTGGAGGTATAGAAGTGTATGGTTGTGCCTTGGCGGTTTTTTAGATGCTTTGATGGTATTTGCATACGAATCTGAGGCCGTCTGAAAAATTATAGAATCTTTTAGGCTTTTTTTTCGTTTGAGAATATCAGCAAGCATTGCTCTAATTCGGGCGGTAGCGGTGCAATCAACTTTAAAGGTTCGTTGGTAAGCGGGTGATTTAAATGCAGCTCGGCGGCGTGCAGAAACATACGTTTCAGCCCGATTTTTTGCAGGCGTTTGTTGGCTTGGTAGTCGCCGTAGCGCTCATCACCGGCAATCGGGCAGTTTTGCGATTGCATGTGAACGCGGATTTGGTGGGTGCGGCCGGTTTTTAGGGTGGCTTCCACATAAGTAAGGTTTGAGAGGCCTATTTGGTGCAAGATATCGCCGTTATATCTTTGCAATACGCGGAATATAGTATGGGCAGACTGGCCTTCTTCGCTTACGCGCACCATTTTTTCGCCTTGTGCGCCGGTATATTTGAATAGTGGGAGCTTGACGTGGGTTTTATCTTGAACCAGTTTTCCGATGCCAAGGGCAAGGTAGATTTTTTTCGGATGATCGTTTCGGATGGCTTCGTGGAGCTTCACTAAGGCACTGCGCTTTTTAGCAATCATCAGCAGGCCGCTGGTATCTTTGTCCAAACGGTGTACCAATTCGAGATAGCGCGCCTCGGGGCGGGCACGCCGGAGTTGCTCGATAACTCCGAAACTGACACCGCTGCCTCCGTGTACGGCTATACCGCTGGGTTTGTTGACTACCAGCAGGGCATCATCTTCATATACGATATCAAATTCACGGGCAGGGGCGTTGTGCGACGCGACAGGCTTGATTTTTTCGGCGATACGTATAGGCGGAATGCGCAGGAGGTCGCCTGTCGAAATACGATCGGTCGGCTTGCAACGTTTTTTGTTCAGACGCACTTCTCCGGCGCGAATGATGCGTTGGATATGGCTTTTAGGAACACCTTTCAAAATTTTGATCAAAAAGTTGTCCAAACGTTGTCCGGCATCTTCTTCGGGAATGGTGAGATGGTTCACCAAGTCTTTGCTAATTGTTGGCATTTTCTCTATAATCCGATAACGGTTCGGCTGTTCAGACATGCAGTATACCAATCTAATTTTGAGGCCGTCTGAAAGTATAAAAAATCACAGCCTACCCGAGAGTTTATGCGGTAGTATTTGGCCGCAAGCTGAAAAATTGCGAATAGAAATATTTTATATTAAAAACGCACTCCACAAAGCATTTTCCTTTGTCATGCGCAAGCCAGCAGGGCAGAGTGGTAGTTAAGTTTGACCTTTTCGACGGAAGTCCGCCCGCGCATAAGACGCACGGCGCAGTTTTCGGGCAGCGATGCCGTCGAACGATGATAAAGAAGATACGGCTCAGATTTTCGGCCTGATGCGCATTTTGAAAGTACGGCATCGGCTTTCGGCATATTTTGATATGTGCCTTGTTCTTTACATTAACCTTCTTATATCCGGAATCCTGCCCCACACGCCGTTTTCAGACGGCCTGACCATTGGCGGCAAAGCAAGTGTCGAAAACTGATTACGCGCCTCGTGAGTGCTAAAAATAAAGAACGAGGTCGTTTTTATGAAACGTATGTTATTTAATGCTACGCAAGCCGAAGAGTTGCGCGTAGCTATTGTCGATGGACAAACCCTGTTGGATTTGGATATCGAAACGCTGGGAAAAGAACAGCGTAAAGGTAATATTTATAAGGGTGTGATCACCCGTATTGAGCCGTCGCTGGAAGCGTGTTTCGTTGATTACGGAACCGACCGCCACGGCTTTTTACCTTTTAAGGAAGTGTCCCGTTCGTATTTCCAAGATTACGAAGGCGGTCGTGCACGTATCCAAGATGTGCTTAAAGAAGGCATGGAGGTTATCGTGCAGGTGGAAAAAGACGAGCGCGGAAATAAAGGCGCGGCGTTGACCACCTTTATCAGCTTGGCCGGGCGTTACTTGGTTTTGATGCCGAATAATCCGAGGGGCGGCGGCGTGTCGCGCCGTATCGAAGGCGAAGAACGCCAAGAGCTCAAAAGTGCGATGGCCGAATTGGATGTGCCCCGCGGTATGAGTCTGATTGCCCGTACGGCGGGCATAGGCCGCAGTGTGGAAGAGTTGCAGTGGGATTTCAACTACCTGCTACAGCTTTGGCACGCCATCGAAGAGGCGGGTAAGGCACATCACGAACCTTACTTGCTCTTTATGGAAAGCTCTCTGGTGATCCGTGCCGTACGCGATTATTTCCGTCCCGATATCGGTGAAATTCTGATTGATAACCAAGAGGTTTATGCTCAGGTTTCCGAATTCATGAGTTATGTGATGCCGAATAATATCGGCCGTCTGAAACTTTATGAAGATCATACGCCCCTGTTTTCACGTTTTCAAATCGAACACCAAATCGAAAGTGCTTTCTCACGCAGTGTCAGTCTGCCGTCAGGCGGTGCCATTGTCATTGACCATACCGAAGCGCTGGTGTCGGTAGATGTCAACTCCGCCCGCGCAACCCGTGGTGCTGATATCGAAGATACTGCTTTTAAAACCAATATGGAAGCAGCCGAAGAAGTAGCGCGCCAAATGCGTTTGCGCGACTTAGGCGGTTTGGTAGTTATTGATTTTATTGATATGGAAAACCCTAAGCATCAACGCGATGTGGAAAATACCCTGCGTGATGCTCTGAAAAAAGACCGTGCCCGTGTGCAAATGGGTAAGCTTTCCCGCTTTGGCTTGTTGGAGCTTAGCCGTCAGCGCCTGAAGCCGGCTTTGGGAGAGAGCAGTCATGTTGCCTGTCCACGTTGTGCCGGCACCGGTGTGATCCGTGGCATCGAGTCAACGGCATTGCATGTATTGCGCATCATTCAAGAAGAAGCGATGAAAGACAATACCGCTGAGGTACATGCACAAGTACCGGTGGATGTGGCAACCTTTTTGTTGAATGAGAAACGGGCCGAGCTGTTCGGATTAGAAGAGCGTTTGGACGTATCGGTTTTCCTGATTCCGAATATTCATTTGGAGAATCCGCATTATGACGTTAGTCGCGTGCGTAATGATGATGTGGATGAAAATGCGGCACCTAGCTACCAGCGTGTGGCCGAGCCTGAAAAACAAGATAATCTGCCTTTTAATGGCGATAAAGTCAAAGCGGCACGCCCTGAGCCGGCTGTTAAGGGGGTGAAGCATACCCAGCCTGCTCCCACAGTAAGCGAGACTTCAACCGGCGGTTCATGGTGGGATAGTATTAAGGCTTGGTTTGGCCGTGTATTTGGCAATTCGGAAGAAACTAAAGCGGAGCCTGAAAAACAAGCGGCTAATCCCCGTCCAAGCCAACGGCAGACGAATGGTAAAAGCCGTCGACAGCAGAATCGCCGCCATAATCCCCGCCGAAACAACGGTAATCAAAGTCGACGTAATGAGTACGATACCGATAAGGAAAAAGCGGAGGTTGTAGAAGCAGCCGATACTCGCGGTAACCAGCGTGGCCGACGTGATCAGCAAAGTGAAAACAATACTGGTCGTGACCGTAACAACGGAGCGTCAAACGGTAACGCAGAGGAGCGACGCGGAAAGAATTCAGTAGCAGTAGAAGACACCGGTGCTAATGAATCGGTTAATACTAATAACCGCCGCCGCAATAACCGTAATGAGCCGCGTCGTCAGGAAGAAATTGTTGCTCCGGTAGCCGCATTAGAGGTAAATGAGAAAGTAGCATCTGTTGCGGCAAGTACCGCTGATGTGCAAGAACAAGAACCTGTAGTGGTGAATTTGAGCGGTGATGCCGACGGTAAGAATAGTGCGCATAAGCGTAACCGTAATACGGAGCGCAACGAGCGTAACAACCGTAATCAAAGAGACCGTCGCAATAACAGTAAAAAACGTAATATCCCTTCGGCTGCCAAAATCGAGCAATACTTGATGATTGAGGAGGTGGGGGATAAAGTGCGAAATGCTGTTGCCCACGTGTTAGGCGGTGCGGCAGAAGAGCCTGTTGCCGTGCCTGTTGCCGTGCCTGTTCCGATGGCTGTTGATGTGGTTGTTCCGCAAGCAGATACACCTATTGATAAGCCGGTAACCATTGTTTTGCCAGCAGTATCGGATGAAGCTGATAATGTGGCCGTTGGGTTGTTTGCAATTGAGGATGATATTTCTGTAGAAACGGAAGAAAACATTCCAGAAGAAACCATAGTCAATGAAGCAGCGGCGAAAGTACAAAAAGCTGTAGCTCAATTGATAGGTATTGAAGCCGAAGATGACAAGAAACCATCTGAAGAGTTGATGAAAGAGCAATTTACGCAAGAATCTTCAAGCAGTGCTTTAACAAATTCAGCGTCGAGTAGTGTCGTGCAAGAGTCTGATTTGGGTGGTTTGATTTTGGTGCAAACCAGTATTGAAGCTTTGGAAGCAGCTAAACAGATGCCGGCTTTAGAATTACCTAAAGGCTTGCGCCGTTCGGATCTGCCAAAAACAATTGAAACGATTCATGAGGAGCAATCTTTAATTCAGGTTGAAACAAATAAACCTGGTTTGCTGATTGAGTAGATTGTTAGTGAATATTGTTAGTTTTAGGTAATTCTCGGAATATGCCGTCTGAAAATCATGGTTCAGACGGCATATTTTTGAATATATAAATAGCAGAGGCAGTTATTTTTAATAGCCGTTTTAGTATGAGTTAAGTGTGGCTGAATATAAAATGATTAAATTTTGGTTCAGCTTGGCAAAAAGTTTATTGCACTGACTTATTTGTGAAAAGTAAGATTATTTTCTAAATTAAGTGGTGCACGGTTTCCCTTATTCCCTAAATCGTGATTCCATAGGAATATGTATGGAAAAGCGGTTGTTATAAAATTAGGCCTTGATCCGTATTAATTATGATCAAGGCCTAAATGGTAAGATAGGAATTTATAAACCGGGGAAGCGGCCTTTCATTCCTTTGGCAAGATTCATAAGTTTGCTCATGCCTTTGCCACTAAACATTTTCATCATCTGCTGAGACTGCTCAAATTGTTTCAGCATTTTATTTACTTCTTGCACGCTGGTTCCTGAACCGGCGGCGATACGGCGTTTTCTGCTGGCCTTAATAATTGAGGGATTGGCCCGCTCTTTGGCTGTCATAGAGTTGATAATCGCTTCTACATGGCTCATGGCCTTTTCTGCCGTGCCTTCTGGAATCTGCTTGGAAAGCTGCCCTATCTCTCCGGGCATTTTAGACATGATGCTTTCCAGGCCGCCCATATTGCGCATCTGTTGAATTTGCTCTTTGAAGTCATTTAAGTCGAAGCCTTTGCCTTTATGCAGCTTTTTAGCCATTTTGGCAGCGACTTCCTCATCAATTCCTTTTTGTACGTCTTCAATCAGCGTTAATACATCGCCCATACCTAAAATACGGCTGGCAATACGATCCGGGTGGAAGGGTTCCAAACCGGTAACTTTTTCGCCCGTACCGATAAATTTAATCGGTTTGCCAGTAGTTTGGCGGACAGACAGAGCCGCACCGCCGCGTGAATCACCATCCATTTTGGTTAGGATTACGCCCGTTAACGGTAAGGCCTCATTGAAAGCTTTTGCTGTGTTTACGGCATCCTGCCCAAGCATGGCGTCTACGACAAATAAAGTTTCGACCGGGTTGACGGCTGCATGTAGTGCTTTAATCTCGGCCATCATTTCTTCATCAATAGCTAAGCGACCGGCTGTATCGACCATAAGAACATCATAGAAATGTTTCTTTGCATAATCGACTGCTGCACGGGCAATCTCTACTGGTTTTTGTTCTGTGCTGGAGGGGAAGAAGTCAACGCCTACTTGGTTTGCGAGGAGTTTTAGCTGCTCGATTGCAGCAGGGCGGTAAACGTCGGCGGAGACCACAAGGATTTTTTTCTTGTGGTCATTTTTCAATAGGCGGGAGAGTTTGCCTACCGTAGTTGTCTTACCCGCCCCCTGCAGGCCTGCCATTAACACGACGGCAGGTGGCGAAACGGCTAAATTCAGGCTGTGGTTTTCCTTACCCATCAACTCGACCAGCGCTTCATTTACGACTCCGATAAATGCTTGGTCAGGCGTGAGGCTATCGGCGATTTCATGGCCGAGGGCTTTTTCTTTTACACTGTTTACAAAATCTTTAACTATAGGTAGGGCAACATCAGCTTCTAATAATGCCAAACGTACCTCACGCAATGCTTCTTTGATATTATCTTCTGTGAGTTTTGATTGTCCGCGAATGTTTTTAAATACATTACTAAAGCGGCTTGTTAAATTATCTAACATGTACTTCCTTACTTATTGAGAATGGCCGCCACGAGTTTGGCGTTATTTGATAAAATTACCGTATTTTACACCACGAGTGCGCTTCTGAATATGCGCGCGTAGAAAGTTTGTCATGCCTATTATATTGATTTGTCTGATACTGGTGTATGCCGGATTGGCCGTTTTTGCATGGCTTCAATATAAAAAAGAAGGTGTTCGGCAACACTATCCTTTAAAAACCGAGCTTGCTATATTGGCCCCTATTTTGCTTGTACACGGAGCAGTATTGGTATTGCCGGTATTGAGAGATCAAGTTTTGGTCATGGGGTTTGGTTATGCCGTCAGTCTTATTGTCTGGTTGATGTTGACGATGTATTGGGCAGGTAGTTTTTTTTACCGCTTAAAGGGGTTGCAGCTTCTTTTATATCCTTGCGCCGCTTTTTCATTATTGATAGCAGTCATTTTCCCTGGCCATTACGTGGGCTATAAAATTAGTAATTGGCCTTTTATACTGCATGTTAGCGGGTCATTGCTTGCATATGGTTTGTTTGGAATTGTTACGTTATTGGCCGTGTTGATTTTATTGTTAAACAGAAATCTGCACAAACACCGCTTCTCCCCCTTTACCAAATTTCTGCCTCCTTTGCTAAGTCTGGAAAAACTTATGTTTCAAGGAATGGCGGTTGGCTTTTTACTGCTAACATTTTCCGTTATTAGTGGCACATTTTTTGCTGAGGTTGTATTTGGCAAACCTGTAGAATTATCACATAAAACTGTCTTCGGTATATTATCTTGGTTGATTTATGGCGGACTTCTGCTAAAAAGAAATATGACTTCTTGGAGAGGTAAACAGGCGGCATTGTGGACAATTGCAGGTTTTGTTAGTTTGATGCTGGCATATGTCGGTTCCAAATTTGTGCTTGAAGTCATTTTGCCATAACATAATAAATATTATTTAGCTGTGTTGTAGTACTTTGTATATCAAAATAAATGCCGTCTGAAGAATTTCAGACGGCATTTATTTTAGGTGGACGGTTATCTAAATTAGCTGATATTAAATAATTAAAATTGTTTGGCAGCTATTTCCGCCGCCAAAGAGCTACTCCGCCAAAAAAAACAAACAAGCCAATACCAGAGAAGAGCTTAAATCCTTATTCATGGAAGAGGAAGAGAGGGTAACTGTAGTGTTTTTGCTAGGGGGCTGAAGGTGAATGGGTAGCGGTGCGGGTGAGTTTGGGTGTCGAAGAGGTATGAAGTTTCCGATGGGCGGCATCCTCTGTTTTGTCTATTTTTAGTTATAAAAAATTCTGTTGTAAAACAGATGGGTGCAATTTTTTCTGGGGGATTTTTTGTTTTGGGGGTTGACGGATTTTGTTTGGGTTGTGTATAGTTCGGTTCTTCGCTGCTGAGGCGGTGAATAAAACTGACTGTAGATTGTACCACGGTTGGGATTTTGAGTAAACGGATTGGTTGCTTTTAGTCTTGACAGATAAAATTTTGGTGGTTTATAATTTCGGTCTTGCTCTTTAACAAACAGATTACCGATAAGTGTGAGTGCCTTGGGCCTCACACTGCGACAAAAACAGACAAGATGTAGATTATCTACGCTTTGTCAGTTTCTTTGAAGCAGACCAGAAGTTAAAAAGTTAGAGATTGAACATAAGAGTTTGATCCTGGCTCAGATTGAACGCTGGCGGCATGCTTTACACATGCAAGTCGAACGGCAGCACGAAAGAGCTTGCTCTTTTGGTGGCGAGTGGCGAACGGGTGAGTAATACATTGGAACGTACCGAGTAATGGGGGATAACTGTCCGAAAGGATGGCTAATACCGCATACGCTCTGAGGAGGAAAGCGGGGGACCTTCGGGCCTCGCGTTATTCGAGCGGCCAATGTCTGATTAGCTAGTTGGTGGGGTAAAGGCCTACCAAGGCGACGATCAGTAGTGGGTCTGAGAGGATGATCCGCCACACTGGGACTGAGACACGGCCCAGACTCCTACGGGAGGCAGCAGTGGGGAATTTTGGACAATGGGCGAAAGCCTGATCCAGCCATGCCGCGTGTCTGAAGAAGGCCTTCGGGTTGTAAAGGACTTTTGTCAGGGAAGAAAGGGTTTGGGTTAATACCCTGAGCTTATGACGGTACCTGAAGAATAAGCACCGGCTAACTACGTGCCAGCAGCCGCGGTAATACGTAGGGTGCGAGCGTTAATCGGAATTACTGGGCGTAAAGCGAGCGCAGACGGTTACTTAAGCAAGATGTGAAAGCCCCGGGCTCAACCTGGGAACTGCGTTTTGAACTGGGTGACTAGAGTGTGTCAGAGGGGGGTAGAATTCCACGTGTAGCAGTGAAATGCGTAGAGATGTGGAGGAATACCGATGGCGAAGGCAGCCCCCTGGGATAACACTGACGTTCATGCTCGAAAGCGTGGGTAGCAAACAGGATTAGATACCCTGGTAGTCCACGCCCTAAACGATGTCAATTAGCTGTTGGGGTACTTGATACCTTAGTAGCGTAGCTAACGCGTGAAATTGACCGCCTGGGGAGTACGGTCGCAAGATTAAAACTCAAAGGAATTGACGGGGACCCGCACAAGCGGTGGATGATGTGGATTAATTCGATGCAACGCGAAGAACCTTACCTGGTCTTGACATGTACGGAACCCTCCAGAGACGGAGGGGTGCCTTCGGGAACCGTAACACAGGTGCTGCATGGCTGTCGTCAGCTCGTGTCGTGAGATGTTGGGTTAAGTCCCGCAACGAGCGCAACCCTTGTCATTAGTTGCCATCATTTAGTTGGGCACTCTAATGAGACTGCCGGTGACAAGCCGGAGGAAGGTGGGGATGACGTCAAGTCCTCATGGCCCTTATGACCAGGGCTTCACACGTCATACAATGGTCGGTACAGAGGGTAGCCAAGCCGCGAGGCGGAGCCAATCCCAGAAAACCGATCGTAGTCCGGATTGCACTCTGCAACTCGAGTGCATGAAGTCGGAATCGCTAGTAATCGCAGGTCAGCATACTGCGGTGAATACGTTCCCGGGTCTTGTACACACCGCCCGTCACACCATGGGAGTGGGGGATACCAGAATTGGGTAGGGTAACCTTCGGGAGCCCGCTTAACACGGTATGCTTCATGACTGGGGTGAAGTCGTAACAAGGTAGCCGTAGGGGAACCTGCGGCTGGATCACCTCCTTTCTAGAGAAGAAGAGGTTTAAGGCATTCACACTTATCGGTAAGCTGTGGAATTAGAGATGCAAAGGAAGTAAACAAGGCCTTGGGTTTGTAGCTCAGCTGGTTAGAGCACACGCTTGATAAGCGTGGGGTCGGAGGTTCAAGTCCTCCCAGACCCACCAAACGCATGAAGCAGAAGAGTCCGGTAGCGGATTTGGAAAGCGAAGGGCCAGGATACCCGATACTGGGGGCATAGCTCAGTTGGTAGAGCACCTGCTTTGCAAGCAGGGGGTCATCGGTTCGATCCCGTTTGCCTCCACCATACTTTGCAAATCAAAGCGAAAGAAAGTTGAAGTGAAGAAGCGCGAAAAAGCTTCTTTTTAGTTGACTTTCAGAAGTTGGCTGTTATAATGGCCAGCTCATTTTGATTTGCGAAGTAAGCCAGCGGCTGGCATATGTTGTATTGCATATGTAAGAAGTTGCTTGGAAAGCGCATCGATCTTTAACAAATTGGAAAGCCGAAATCAACAAACAAAGACAATGTTGGTCGGATTGGGAAAGAAGCGGTTGCAACTGCTTTTTTTCAAACTTTAAAGAAAAGCCTTGCTGAGTATTTAATAAGCAATTCGATCACAGTATTTGGGTGATGATTGTATCAACCGGTCCTGAAAAACAAAAGGCAGGATCGGTACACAACAAGCAGTAAGCTTTATCAAAGTAAGTGCCTTAAGCCGGATTGCCTAGTCAACGGGATGAAGGCGAAGTCAAAAAGGTTCTTGAAATGATAGAGTCAAGTGAATAAGTGCATCAGGTGGATGCCTTGGCGATGATAGGCGACGAAGGACGTGTAAGCCTGCGAAAAGCGTGGGGGAGCTGGCAATAAAGCTATGATCCCGCGATGTCCGAATGGGGAAACCCACTCAGCTTGCTGAGTATCCTTATCTGAATACATAGGATAAGCGAAGCGAACCCGGAGAACTGAACCATCTAAGTACCCGGAGGAAAAGAAATCAACCGAGATTCCGTAAGTAGTGGCGAGCGAACGCGGAGGAGCCTGTATATGATAATTGTTGCGATAGAAGAACAAGCTGGGAAGCTTGGCCATAGTGGGTGATAGCCCCGTATTCGAAATTGCAATGATGGTACTAGGTATACGACAAGTAGGGCGGGACACGTGAAATCCTGTCTGAATATGGGGGGACCATCCTCCAAGGCTAAATACTCATCATCGACCGATAGTGAACCAGTACCGTGAGGGAAAGGCGAAAAGAACCCCGGGAGGGGAGTGAAATAGAACCTGAAACCTGATGCATACAAACAGTGGGAGCGGACTTGTTCCGTGACTGCGTACCTTTTGTATAATGGGTCAACGACTTACATTCAGTAGCGAGCTTAACCGGATAGGGGAGGCGTAGGGAAACCGAGTCTTAATAGGGCGATGAGTTGCTGGGTGTAGACCCGAAACCGAGTGATCTATCCATGGCCAGGATGAAGGTGCCGTAACAGGTACTGGAGGTCCGAACCCACGCATGTTGCAAAATGCGGGGATGAGCTGTGGATAGGGGTGAAAGGCTAAACAAACTCGGAGATAGCTGGTTCTCCCCGAAAACTATTTAGGTAGTGCCTCGAGTAAGAGACTGATGGGGGTAAAGCACTGTTATGGCTAGGGGGTTATTGCAACTTACCAACCCATGGCAAACTAAGAATACCATCAAGTTGTTCCTCGGGAGACAGACAGCGGGTGCTAACGTCCGTTGTCAAAAGGGAAACAACCCAGACCGCCAGCTAAGGTCCCAAATGATAGATTAAGTGGTAAACGAAGTGGGAAGGCCCAGACAGCCAGGATGTTGGCTTAGAAGCAGCCATCATTTAAAGAAAGCGTAATAGCTCACTGGTCGAGTCGTCCTGCGCGGAAGATGTAACGGGGCTCAAATCTATAACCGAAGCTGCGGATGCTAATTTATTAGCATGGTAGGGGAGCGTTCTGTAGGCCGAAGAAGGTAACTTGAGAAGGTTGCTGGAGGTATCAGAAGTGCGAATGTTGACATGAGTAGCGATAAAGCGGGTGAAAAGCCCGCTCGCCGAAAACCCAAGGTTTCCTACGCAACGTTCATCGGCGTAGGGTGAGTCGGCCCCTAAGGCGAGGCAGAAATGCGTAGTCGATGGGAAACGGGTTAATATTCCCGTACTTTGATTTAGTGCGATGTGGGGACGGAGAAGGTTATGTCAGCGGCCTGTTGGAATAGGTCGTTCAAGCCGGTAGGTGGAAAGTTTAGGCAAATCCGGACTTTCATAACACCGAGAAGTGATAACGAGACTCTACGGAGTTGAAGTGACAGATACCACGCTTCCAGGAAAAGCCACTAAGCTTCAGCTAAATCAGAACCGTACCGCAAACCGACACAGGTGGGTAGGATGAGAATTCTAAGGCGCTTGAGAGAACTCAGGAGAAGGAACTCGGCAAATTGATACCGTAACTTCGGGAGAAGGTATGCCCTCTAATGTGAAGCACTTGCTGCGTAAGCATCGGAGGGTCGCAGAGAATAGGTGGCTGCGACTGTTTATTAAAAACACAGCACTCTGCTAACACGAAAGTGGACGTATAGGGTGTGACGCCTGCCCGGTGCTGGAAGGTTAATTGAAGATGTGCAAGCATCGGATCGAAGCCCCAGTAAACGGCGGCCGTAACTATAACGGTCCTAAGGTAGCGAAATTCCTTGTCGGGTAAGTTCCGACCCGCACGAATGGCGTAACGATGGCCACACTGTCTCCTCCTGAGACTCAGCGAAGTTGAAATGGTTGTGAAGATGCAATCTCCCCGCTGCTAGACGGAAAGACCCCGTGAACCTTTACTGTAGCTTTGCATTGGACTTTGAAGGCACTTGTGTAGGATAGGTGGGAGGCTTTGAAGCAGAGACGCCAGTTTCTGTGGAGCCGTCCTTGAAATACCACCCTGGTGTCTTTGAGGTTCTAACCCAGACCCGTTATCCGGGTCGGGGACCGTGCATGGTAGGCAGTTTGACTGGGGCGGTCTCCTCCCAAAGAGTAACGGAGGAGTTCGAAGGTTACCTAGGTCCGGTCGGAAATCGGACTGATAGTGCAATGGCAAAAGGTAGCTTAACTGCGAGACCGACAAGTCGAGCAGGTGCGAAAGCAGGACATAGTGATCCGGTGGTTCTGTATGGAAGGGCCATCGCTCAACGGATAAAAGGTACTCCGGGGATAACAGGCTGATTCCGCCCAAGAGTTCATATCGACGGCGGAGTTTGGCACCTCGATGTCGGCTCATCACATCCTGGGGCTGTAGTCGGTCCCAAGGGTATGGCTGTTCGCCATTTAAAGTGGTACGTGAGCTGGGTTTAAAACGTCGTGAGACAGTTTGGTCCCTATCTGCAGTGGGCGTTGGAAGTTTGACGGGGGCTGCTCCTAGTACGAGAGGACCGGAGTGGACGAACCTCTGGTGTACCGGTTGTCACGCCAGTGGCATAGCCGGGTAGCTAAGTTCGGAAGAGATAAACGCTGAAAGCATCTAAGCGTGAAACTCGCCTGAAGATGAGACTTCCCTGGTGGTTTAACCACCCTAAAGAGTCGTTCGAGACCAGGACGTTGATAGGTCGGGTGTGGAAGTGCAGCAATGCATGGAGCTAACCGATACTAATTGCTCGTGAGGCTTGACTCTATCATTTGAAGGGCTTTGCCCGAAATGAAAAAGCTTATGTAAGTCTTGATTATAAAGATACCATCACCGTTGATTAAATAATAAATAAGTGGAATAAACCTTCCATAACGGCTTTATCAATTTGACAGTTTAAGTCTGGCGGCCATAGCGAGTTGGTCCCACGCCTTCCCATCCCGAACAGGACCGTGAAACGACTCAGCGCCGATGATAGTGTGGATTCCCATGTGAAAGTAGGTCACTGCCAGACACCCATTCCTAAAAGCCCCGGTAAAGCCGGGGCTTTTAATTTGCTTCTTGAAAAGCAAACTAACAAGTAAACAAACTAAAAAATACTGATTTCTAAAAACAGCCGTACAATCTATGGGGATTGTACGGCTGTTTGGCTTTGCTTCGGTCCTGCATACTTAGCTTTAGCGCAAAACCGTGCGTATCCAGCGGTTGACCCACTGCTGTTGTTTGCGGGTGATGGTGCTGTAACCGGGCGTACTGTGCTCCGGCGGCGGCTCTGCAAAGCTAAAGGCGAGAGGAAGGCGGGTGCCTTTGATGGCTGGGTAGACCCACATTTCGGCGGGTAGCGCCTGTTGCGCCTCGGGGTCCTGTAGAAAGGCCACCAGCTTGCCGGCCAGTGCCGGTTGGGCCGCTCCTCTTAATACCGCCGCGCCTTCTACCTGACGGTAAACGCCTCCTTTGAGTAGCAGGTTCCCTGTCGGCGGAACCCTGTATCGGCCCTTGCTGAAGAAAACCTCCGCCGCAGGACTGGTGGTGTAGCTGACTATCAATGGACGACTACCACCGTTTTGGGTAAATTCAGTGTAGTAGGCATCGCTCCAGCTTTTGGTTATTTTTACGCCATTCTTACGCATATTTCCCCACCAAGAAAATGCCTTTTGTTCTCCCATATACCCGATATTAGCCATTTGACGGTAAACGCATTTACATATTGTATTTACAATACTATTTACTGATAGCCTATATCAAATTAATAAATAACAATAGCATTGAGTATAAATTGATCTTTAAATATAAAAAATTATATAAATAATTGTATTTAGATATAGATTTTATTATATAAATAAAATTTTTTTATTAGAAAAAGCCATTTTATGTCAGATTAAATATGTATTTAAAATAATAATTTAGGATATTTGCATAAAAAGTAATTGAAGTTATTGTTATAATTTGTTATTATTGGCTTGCTACTTATGAGTAGTAAGCTAAACATCATTACGGAGAATATAATATGAAAAAAATCATTTTTGTGGTATTGTCATTTTTTAATATAGGATGGGCAATGGCCGCGGTAAATATTAATAGTGCAACAGCAGAAGAATTAAAGGCCTTACCAGGTATAGGTGCGGCAAAAGCAGCAGCGATTGTTGAATATCGTCAACAAAATGGAAACTTCAAAACAGTAGATGACTTGAAGAATGTGAAGGGGATCGGCGATAGTATCGTAAATCGCTTGCGGGATGAGGCAACAGTTGGGGCTGCTACTTCTGCAGGGAAAAAGGCTGTACCTGCTATTAAAAATAAATAGGTTGGTTAAAATTTTGCTGTCAAATATACTTTTATGCCATATGATTTATCATATGGCATTTCTTTAATCGTAGTAATGAAATATATTAAGCTTTTAATACACCTCTATTTTTTTAGAATAGTTAGAAAATTTTATAAAAACTATATATTTTCAAAGTAAAATAGATTTAGTCTAAAATTTCGAATAAAAAAATTTCATACTGTAAATAATTTTTAAAAATTGATAGAATATTACTATTGAAAGATACAAATTTTTTAAGTAAATTTAGTTTACTTGATTGATTTGTATATAAATAGATTTAAAGATATTATTATTTTATTCTTTTACTTGAGTTATATTGAAATTTTTTAAAGCATAGATAGTAAAATATTGAGAGTTGCTATTAATTTTTATATGAATTTTAATAATTTTTTAGATATTTAATTTTTTATAGAAATAAGGCTATTAAACAAAATTTAATGCAACAGGTAGACTGATTTTGATCTAAGACTATTAAAAATAATAGATATATTTATTAGTATATAAATTTTTTAGACAAATTAATAAAGATTTTATAAGATATTAAATTAAGGGATGTTCTAGATAACTAAGATAAACAATCTATTGCTCATTTTTCTAGAATGGATAATTGAGATTTTATTTCACTGTAAGCTTCATTCTTACTCCTTTAAATATAGCTCGAAATGACTCTTCGGCATACTGTTAAACTTCCGAAAATAGTACTTTGCTTGATTCCAAAGGCTCTCAATTCTGTTGATGTGGCTTTGCTTTCGGAATAATGTGTATGGTGGTTGATACGGTAGTGACTAAACTCACTGACATCTAAAACATCATAACTTTTATAGTAGTCAGTATGGATAATGCTGTCAGACCTAGACGGTATAAATTTACTATTACTTTTCAACAGTCCGAATACTGGGATTTTCCCTGCTTGTACCGCGTCCGTGTTTTCTTTTACGTCGGCTGCCGAAATAGCTTTGATTTCTTTGTTAAGTATTTCCAAATGCAGGCTGTTTTGACAAAATAGTAGTCTTAGATGGAGAAAGTAATAAGTAGCAGTATTGCGGTTTACACCTACTAATTCTGCGAAGATTTGGGCTGTTGTTCTTGCAATGAACAGTTCAATCAATTTGGTTTGCTTGTATCGGCTTAATTGGCTTTTTATCAGGATTATTTTAAATTTTTTAAATAACTTTAGTTATCTAGGATAGTTACTAAATTAAAAATATGGTTAATTTATTAAAGAGAAAATTAACTTTTATTTTAAGGAGCATTAATCATATTGATGGAAAGAGGACCTAATTTAGGCAAAATCCTATGTTATGATAAGCTCGCTAAATAGTAACTTAATGAGGTAAGTGAAATGACTTGGACAGCAGCAGACAGTGCAGGTTTGTATGGAATCCGTCACTGGGGGGATCGTTATTTTTCTGTAAGTGAAGACGGAAAAGTAATGGTTCGACCAAATGACAATAGTGAGGTAGAAGTAAGCTTGTATGATTTGGTAGGTAGTCTGAGTGTCCGTGGGCAGGACTTACCAATGTTGTTTCGCTTTCCTGATATTTTGCAAGATCGTGTAGCACGTTTGTGTGCAGCTTTTAATCGTTCTATCCGTAAAAATGAATATACAGGTACTTATACTGCTATTTATCCAATTAAGGTAAATCAACAAGAATCGGTAGTTAAGAACATTATCGTTCCAAAGGATGATCAAGTTTCGATAGGTTTAGAGGCGGGTTCGAAGCCTGAATTGATGATTGTGCTGGCTTTTGCACCTAAAGGCGGAGTGGTTGTTTGTAACGGCTACAAAGATCGTGATTTTATTCGATTGGCATTAATGGGGCAGCGCTTGGGTCACCAAGTGTTTATTGTTATTGAAAAAGAGTCTGAAGTAGATTTGGTCATCGAAGAGTCTAAGAACTTGGGTATCAAAGCAAATTTAGGTCTAAGAGTACGGTTGTCATCATTAGCATCCAGTAAATGGGCCGATACTGGTGGTGATAAGGGGAAATTCGGACTTTCTGCAGCTCAATTGATTTCCGCAGTTGAGAAATTAAATCAAGCAGGTTTAGCGGATACGGTTAAATTAATGCATTTCCATATGGGATCGCAAATTTCCAATATTGCTGATTATCGGATGGGATTTAAGGAGGCTGTACGTTATTTTGCTGAACTGCGTGCTTTGGGTTTGTCTATCGAATATGTTGATGTTGGTGGGGGGCTAGGTGTTGATTACGATGGTACGCATTCACGTAATGCCAGCTCGATCAATTATGATATGGGCGAATATTCTCATGTAATTGTTTCTATGTTGGCCGAATATTGTAATGAGGCAGGGATTCCTCACCCACATATTTTTTCAGAATCTGGACGTGCAATGACAGCTCATCACGCTGTTTTAGTGATGAATGTAACGGATGTTGAAAGCTTGCCTGATCAAATTCCGGTAATCGATGATGAAGAGAATTTGTCTTTTGCTACTAAAAAATTGATTGGCTATTTGGATATCACTGACAGTGAAATGGTAACTGAAACCTATTATCGTATTAGCCATTATCTGACTGAGGTAACAGAGCAATATCTTGAAGGTAAAGTTTCACTGAAAGAGAAAGCTTTAGCCGAGCAGCTACATTCTGTGTTATGCCGCCGTCTGAAGAGTCAGCTCCAAGCTAGCCAACGTTCTCAGAGGCAAGTATATGATGATTTAACTGATAAGTTAGCAGATAAATATTTCTGTAATTTTTCAGTATTTCAAAGCTTACCTGATACCTGGGCCATTGGCCAAGTTTTACCAATTATGCCTATCCACAGATTGGACGAAAAACCATTAAGAAGAGCTGTTCTCCAAGATTTGACTTGTGATTCAGATGGCAAAGTTAGCCAGTATGTTGATCAGCAGAGTATTGAGTCCAGTATGCCTGTTCACAAACTTAAAGATGGTGAGCCTTACCTTTTAGGGGTGTTCATGGTAGGAGCATATCAGGAAATTTTAGGAGATATGCATAATCTGTTTGGCGATACTGATTCGGTAAATGTGTATGTACGCGATAATGGGCAAGTTGAATTTGGCGGTATGGAGGAGCATGATACTATTGAAGATATGTTGCGTTATGTACATTTGTCTCCGGAGGAAGTGTTGAACCGGATTGAGGAAAAGTCACGCTTGGCGGGTTTGAATAAAGTGGAACATAACCGTTATTTTGCAGAGTTTTGCCGTGGTTTGAAACAAAGTTCGTATTTAAGTTTGGAAGAATCTTTGTAGTTAACTCTTTTTGCCAAAATATAAAATATGCCGTCTGAAAAATTCAGACGGCATATTTATGTAGGTTTATCGTTAAAAAATTTCCCTCCAGCTTAAGCGTTTAATTTTTGCACTGCAAAGGGGACCGCTGATACCGAGAGTAGAGGTTTCCGGAGCATCGGAAGAGTTTTCTTGTTTACTTGTTAGGCCACTAATGAAACGGGTGGCATTACCGGTAAAGCAGGAGTTTTTAGGTATTTTTGAACGTTCGCCCAGTTCCAAATCAGTGCCACTACCGCCGCTATCTCCATCATCGGTTACAGCTAATCCTTTTTGTGCTTTAGCCATATCAATATAGCTGAAGCTCAGAATACCATTTTGACGAAGACCGTTGGCATAATATTCGATACCGCTTTTAGCATCTTTTTGGATGAAGCGGAAATCCAAGCGGGCATCTTTAGAAGTAAGTGCACCACCAGTAGCAGCATTGATACCCATAATCCAGCTTGCACTTTGTGTAGAAACCGACGTGGTTGTAGGTTGGCAAACATCCATCGAGCCGCTATTCGAAGAAATAGATGGTCCAGTTTTATAGATACGCGTGCTGATCATGGCAGTCCGCAAAATCATAGTTGGTTTTATTACTACTCGTTCCCCAGTTTCAGGCAACGCTATTTTCCAACCTTTATGGGTATCATTAACCGGATTATTGCTCAGGAAGCGGTAGTCTGCATTATTTTGTTGTGCAGTTGTAATGGTTTGAACTTGGATTTTTGAAGTGTCATCTGAATATTTAGCCACTTCTGTGATGTCAGTAGCGGGGTAAGTACTGACATCATCAAAAATACCATATACCGCTTGCTGTGCCGTATTGCTTAAGTCACTACTGTATATATCGCTACCAGTTCCGAAAATAACGACATAGTTGCCTTGTGAGCGGCGTGATACGGCTGGTGCAGCAACAATCGGTTGAGTGGGGGACCCCTCATAAATACGGGTTACATTCCATTCGCTAGGTGTAGCATTGCGTAGGTCAAACCGATACATATTGCCACCGTAGTCACCTGCATAGGCAATATCAATAATACCGTCGAAATCAATGTCTACCAGAGTTGGAGAAGATAAACCACCTTTGCCATTTGGCACATTGATTTTCGCTAACAACTTACCGGGTACACTATCATTGGCTTTTGTACCGCTTGATGCCTCTTGTCCTAAGGTGTCGTATACGTATAGTGCGGTTTCATTATTATCAGTTGCAGCATTCCTACTTCGGTAGCCGCTGGCTAAGAAGGTTGCATAACGTATATTTTTTTCAAAGTCTACGGTATTGTTTGTACGTGAAATTGATACGCGACCAATTTGTGGTGTACCAATGGTATAACCCAAGGTATTATTTGTACCTTTAGGGGTTTCAAATAAGGGTACATCGTTTAGCCATGTACTTTGATTTGTATCTAATGCAAGAGGTTGGCCATTGGTTCGGTTTATACCACCTATATTTAAGGCATATGCACCGCGACCGCCTTGTCCCAAAGCACCAGCCATAAAGATTTGTTGCCCCTTGGATTTGTTGCCTTCGGGAGTTTGGCGTAATACAAAACCGCCGTTAACCATATAACGGTGTGGGTGCTGGTCATTTTTACCATATTCTTCATGTGCCAGCTCTTTTAATGTTTTGCCTAAGGTGCTACCTCCATTGTTGCTATCGCGCTCCATTGCTGCGGGGATATAACTGAGTTTTAAGTCGTACGGATTAGTGGCGGCTGTATTATTATCACTTTTAAACAGGTGTACCATACCATCATTGGCAGAGGTAACTAAAAATTTCTGCCGTCCGCCTGTTTGAGGGCCGATGGTTAATACGGGGCTATCAAGAATATCCCCTAAATTACGACGGGTAGTTTCCCGTAAGCGGTAAGGAACAGTATATTTTTTTGATGCAGCATTGGATTTAATAAGGTTGTCATCGCTACTGCGAACTGTCCAAGGGAGTAGGGTTGATTTCCATTCATCTTGATCTACGGGCGTGCCACCGGAGAGATCGAAAAAGCGGTTATCTAGGCCAGATATGTTATTGGGTTGGTCCGCCCAAACATTAGCTGAACCCGTGTTCATGATGACACGGCGGTTGGTGTAAGACGGTTGTTTAGGTGCTGTACTCGTATTGACGTTTCCGGATGTATCAGTATCATAAAAGAACAGTTGGCTACTCCAAGAACCAGTATCAAGTTGCACTAAAGCTGCCATATCGGGTACGGCATTACCAATAACCGCCGGTGCCACTGTGCCATAAGCGGATACTGGGTTAACAATACTTTCGTTGGCAATGGTGTCAAAAATGTTTTTGAAAGAGGCCGTTAAACTTTCGGCATTGTCCGCTGCAAAATAGTATTCATTTTTGCTGGCACCTTTTTGCAGATATTGCTTACCGGCGGCACTAATGCCTGAACCAAAGCCAACCGTAAAAGTTTGAACAAGTTGTTTGGCAAAAATACTATTCCCGGAGCTATCTTTGGGGTCATTCGGAGCCCCGTTCCAGTTTTTCCCTGTGGCATCTACGCCGGTAGTCTTGTAATCCTTGGTAGCTAATGTCTTGCTAAACCAGCTTAAGCCATCATTACGGTCAAAAATAGTATCCCAGATTTCCGTGCTTAATCTTGAATTACCTAAATATGTATAGCTATATTTGAGGCTACCGCCTGTCCTTGAACCAAAATAGTTATCGCTAACTTTATTGTTTGGAAAGTAAGGATAAGGAGAGACTGGATAATATTCCCCATAGCCATTGGAATTCCAAGTGTTTGTGATCCAACTACCATTTGCATCACCATCAGATAGCAAAACAATAAAGTTTTTGTCGCAACGATATTGGGTAGCATCTCGTACAATTTTTGATACTTCGTAATAACGTGATGTTGTGGGTGTTCCTCCAGAAGGCTGGATATTTTGAATAAGAGAGGTTACCGTTTGGTAATTAGTCGTATACCCACTTAAGTTTGCATTTGGGTTCGTGCTTTTATTAAGTGTTTGCATTCCCCACTGTACATTATTTTGATATTGGCCTAATACAGCAGACAAGGCTGATTGAACAATAGTTAGGCGAGACTTTTCGTTTGCATACCTAGGGGTTCGATTTTCACCTGGAATCCACGCCATACTGCCTGAGTCATCAATTAAGAACATGACTTTAGGCTTTGGGTAGTTGTTATAGCTGGTCGTACTTTGATTTTGTAGATGTAACGGAGTTTCTGCAAATGAATCTGCGGCTTTACTATATTGGTAGAATGAACAGAAAGCTAAGCAGCAGAAAAGAACTTGCGGCTTGAGTGCAAGAGGGGGAGATAGGATTTTCATACGTAATGTTTCCTGGCTGCGGGTTGAGTGAGGCAGCCAATTGTTAATATTATTAATTTTTTTGTCTCTATTATGTAACGATACAATAAGTATACGTATAGTTTCATTTTGTGTTAGATAGACGGTATTAATTTTAGATGAAAGGTTATTGTAATTGATGCTTTTTTTTAACAAAAATAGTCAAATTGAATAATATTTAGATTATATGCTGTTGTAATTTATATTGGTTTTTATCATTTGGGGCTGATTGGAATGTTTAAGGATGCGGTATAATCCGAAAGCTAATCATAATGCTTAAAATGATGTGATGCCGGAGAAGACTGTGATAGTGATACAGGGTATAAATATTTTGAATAACGGCGTTACACATTACCAGGGAAGAAGCTTGAGATGAACCGTCAATCTATGGATTTAAAGCCAGCACTACCGTTGAAAAAATTATATTGGTTGGTGTTGGGGATAGGGGCTGCTTTGCCTACTTGGGCGGCCGCACCAGTATCACCTTTTGCCGAACGGCCGTTTAGTGTAGATGGTAGTGTTGCGCGGTTCGTTAATGAAAATCCGCCAAAACCAAATTTCCTCTTTATTTTCGATACCTCTAATACGATGGGGCAGGCCATGCCTACCGGAGAGACTCGGTTGGCAGCGGCAAAATCCTCTTTACAGTCTATTATTTCTCGTTATAACAATGATTTTAACTGGTCGATGGTGACGGTGCCCGGAGTCAGTAGTATAGACAGTGCGATTAATGGCGGTTATACAACCGGGGCGCGTATCAGCAGTTTGTTGGGTAGTATCAATACGACTAACTATGGTACTCCCATGACGAGCCGTTATTTAGATGCGGCAAAAATAGCGATTGATGGTATTGAATACAGCTGCCAGCGGAGCTATATCGTTTTGATGTCTGATGGTGAAACCGGTCAGAACACTTGGCAAGCTATTCGCAACAAGCTGAATGATTATCGTTTGAGGGATGGGCGTACTTTAAGTACTTATTTTGGAGGCTTGCCAAGTAATTATTGTGCGAGTTGGGAGAATGGTTATCCGTGGCGGGCACGTCACTTTTGTGGTGATCAGACGGCTATTCAAAGATCTAATTATTCTTTTGGTGCTGCGAATGCTGCCAGCATCATACAAAATTCCTTGAGGCCATGGCCTACGCCAGTGTTAACGCAAACTTGGTCGGCTTCTACTTATGATAATGTAGGAACGGCCAGTAATGGCTATGATATTACAAGCCCTTTGAATACAAATGATAGTTTGCGAATCAATAAGGATGGGCGCTTCTTTACCAAAAATACTGGTTATTCTGTAACTGATAATAACACCTATGCGTTGAACTATAAGGATGGAGTTTCTTATTTCAGTCATATCTTGGCAGTTAAGGATGCGAAAACTCAAGGCGTGGATAGAGAGGGGCGCTCTTGGAACAATACTCTTTTTCCCAAGCAGGTTATTCAAACTTATTCGATTTCATTTGCTGACCCGTCCACATTGAGCGGTAATGCCCATTATTTCTTGGCAACTTCTTCGGCATTGTCTCCAGCGGGCTATGAGCGAGATATAAACACTACTCCATTGTCTACGCAAGTGACCGCATCTGAAAAGATGGGCGTGCCGGGTTATTACAATGCTTCTTCGCAGGCTGCACTGACACAGGCATTTGATAATATTATGGCGGAGATTAAGAAGCAGGAACCAAGGGTCAATGCCAGCGGCCAAAGCATATCTACTTCTTCACCGACCGCCTCAATGTCAATGCAGGATAGCCCTTTGAGCAATTATGCTGCTTATCTCACGCTCGATAGCGGGTTATGGAGCAGCAGGTTGCTTTTCCGTAGTTTGCAGACGGGCTCCGATGAAGAAAAAGTGCCGGATTATTCAGCACGAACTATTTTGGTCAATGACGGTAACAATGTAGTTAATATTGACCAAACCAACCGGCAGCTTTATGGGCTGAAAACCGATATAGAGACTACAGTGGGATTGATTCCTTGGTTGAAGAGACCGGTTAATCAATCTGATACGGCGATTGAGAGTGCGGTAACGGCTCGTTTGCCTGATCCGGCACAGCGAACGGTTGCCTCTTACCGTGTGCGTACTGATTTGCCGGGGGATAATGCCCGCATGATGGCTGACGTGATCGGTGCGCCGATATTGAATATGCTTGATAATGGCCAGGGTCAAAAGCGTTATATGGTAACCGCTGCTAACGATGGTATGCTCTATGCATTTAAATATACCGGTAATACGGATTACCCTTATCAATTAGCCTTAAACTATATGCCTGCAGCTATGCAGCGGGAAAGTACCGACGGCAGCGATACTATTGCCAAAGCCTTGCCGGAAATTGCAACTACAGGCTACGGAAGCTCAACCGCGCAACCGCATTTGTACCTGCATAACGGCGGTATGGAATACCGTACTACTTCGGCTACAGCAGGAGCTGCACAGCAAACTTTCTTAGCCGCGGCATTGGGGCAGGGAGCGCGTGGGGCATATGTGGTTAATATCGCGGGGAAAGACCGTAGAAATAGCTTGGTAAATGTCGGATTAGATGCTGATAATGCTGCTTGGCAGACTTCTGTGCCGGTTTTTGAAACGAATAAGAGTGCGTCGAATAAACTGGGTTATACCATCAGTACGCCTCGTATTGGCTTAGTAGCTACCGAATGGTTGGATGTGGTCAATAATAAACCTGATATTACAAAAGGCGTACGCAATTATTTATTTTTAGCCAATGGTTATGAGGCAAAAAATACGGCTGTTCCGCATGATGGAACGCCAACTTTATATATTTATGACATCTTAGCTCAAGAATTCGGTAGCAGTGGTTTCTCGACAGTAAGTGACAGCAGTAGCGGCAAGTTGATTAAAACCATTCCGGTTAGCGGTGCTTATACGATTGCCAATGGTTTTGATCGGAATTATACGGCACTGTCTACACCGACTTTGGTCGATACCAATGCCGATAATATTTTTGATACGGCATATGCAGGCGATAGCGGCGGCAATATTTACCGTTTTACGCTCAAAGGAAATACAAAAGATTGGAAAGCAGTCAAAATTTACAGTGGTGAAACAACCATAGGTGCAGGCGGCAAGCAAGTTGCCACTCAACCGATTACTACCGCACCGGCAGTTTTCCGCAAGGCAGATGGCACTTATGTCGTGATGGTGGGTAGTGGTTCGGATATTTTCCCATCGGATTTGACCAATACCTACCAGCAGGTTATGTTGGGAATATTTGATGACCCGGCAGCATCTGAAGTACCGGCCGTGCGGCAGTCCCAGCTGGTGAAGCAAATCTTTACGACGGCTACTACCGGAGCCAACCAGTATGATTATGTCAGCAACAATGCCGTGCCGGATAAAGCTAAAGGATGGGTGTTGATGCTGGATGAAACGAGTGCGGAGCGGATCGTTACCTCGCCGAGCGTACATACCCACACGGTTTTCGTTACTACTCGAAGCTACCGGCCGCGGGTAATTAAAAGCAATACACCAACGGTTTCTGCTCCTTATACGTGTGGTTATGTAGAAACTACCGAAACCAGCGGTGCGGCTAGAGCGTTACAGCTCAATGTGCTGACGGGATCGGCGCCTACGGGTGAGTCATCACGGATCCAGTTGTTGGATACAGGTTTGTTGAATGGTTACTACCCCGCTTCTTTAAGGCTAGACGGAGCGGCCTCTGATATCAATTTGTTGTCGCCTTCTAGTACCAAGCAGCCGTCAATTAATGTAAACGGACAGGGTCAGTCAGGCGAAGACGGCCTTATTGCAGAAGCACCGGCCATTAGAAACAGTTGTGTGGCTACTAATGATTATAAAGCCGTGATGGTAGACCAAAGTGGCGTGCGGACCTTTAATATCGAGGCCCCGTTGTGTAATACCAGTGTGCGGCGTATTTCTTGGCGTGAGATTTTCTAAATAATCATGCCGTCTGAAAATATTTTCAGACGGCATTTTTTAGAAATTTGCATGCAGTATCGGGCTGGGTGCTTGAGGAAAACATCATTTTCGCTTAAAATACATTGCTTCTGCGGCATGTATCGCATGTCTCGAAAAGCACGTAACACAGTTTTTGCAAGCTGTGCGGCGTGTTTTTTTTTAGCCGGTATTTTGAGGCCGTCTGAAAAATGGTCGACAATCATTGTCGCCGAATAAAAATAAGATTAATACTGGGCGAGCTGATACGGCAAATTATATTTCAAACGCCCGTATTTCAGGCGGCTGCTATAAAGCATACAATCCATTTATCAATCAGGTAACAGGAATTATCATGACAACGCCCGCAATTCTCGTTTTGGCAGACGGCAGCGTGTTTCACGGCACCTCTGTCGGCTATCACGGCACCACTTCAGGCGAGGTGGTTTTCAATACATCCATGACCGGCTATCAGGAAATTCTGACCGATCCTTCTTACTGTAAACAAATCGTTACTCTGACTTATCCGCACATCGGCAATACCGGCACCAACGGAGAAGACGTAGAAAGCCGCGCTGTTTATGCCGCCGGTTTGATTATCCGCGATCTTCCGCTGCTGCATAGTAACTTCCGTGCCGAGGAAAGTCTGCAAGACTACTTAGTGCGTAACCAAACCGTTGCGATTGCCGATATTGATACCCGCCGTCTTACCCGTATCTTGCGCGACAAGGGTGCACAAGCGGGTGCTATTCTAACGGGAGCGGATGCTACTGAAGAAAAGGCGAGCGAATTGATCACTGCATTTGGTAGTATGGTCGGCAAAGATTTGGCTAAAGAAGTAACCTGCCAAAGTCAATACGAATGGACGGAAGGCGAATGGAAATTGGGCGAAGGTTTCAAACAGCCCACCAATCAACCTTACCATGTTGTTGCTTACGACTTCGGTGTTAAAACCAATATCTTGCGTATGCTGGCTGATCGAGGTTGTCGTTTGACGGTTGTGCCTGCGCAAACGCCTGCGCAAACTGTATTGGATATGAACCCCGATGGCGTGTTTTTATCCAACGGCCCAGGTGATCCCGAACCGTGTGATTACGCCATTGCCGCCATCCAAAGTATTTTGCAGGCGAAAAAGCCCGTATTCGGCATTTGCTTAGGGCATCAGCTTTTAGGCTTGGCTTGCGGAGCCAAAACCAGCAAGATGCCTTTCGGTCATCATGGTGCTAACCATCCCGTACAGGATTTGGACAGCGGTCGCGTGATGATTACAAGCCAAAACCACGGCTTCCAAGTAGATGAAACCAGCCTGCCTGCCAATGTGCGCGTGACCCACCGCTCATTGTTTGATGGCACTGTGCAGGGTATCGAGTTGACCGACCAAGCGGCATTCAGCTTTCAAGGTCACCCCGAAGCCAGTCCCGGCCCGCACGATGTAGCCTACCTGTTTGATAAATTTATCGACAGCATGCAAGCAGCGCGCGGATGATATTTTCAGACGGCATGGCATTTAACCTATGCCGTCTGAAAACCGTTTAACGCCTGACTTTTGTAGCGAAAATAGATCGGGCATAAAAAAGCGGCTTCGAGGCCGTCTGAAAACAAGTGAAGCGAAAATGTACGGTATTACCGACGTGGGCACTTATCTGATCGGCACCATAGCCATTATCACTTTGCCCGGCCCCAATTCCATGTATTGTCTTGCTATCTCTGCACAGCAAGGTATCAAGGCCGCGTACCGTGCTGTTGCCGCCATTTTACTGGGCGATATCATTTTGATGCTTGCCACCATATTAGGGGCAGGTACGGTACTGAAGTTGTATCCTGCTCTGTTTCACGGGATTAAATTGTTGGGCGGTATCTATTTGGCCTACATAGGGTGGAATTTATTGCGTGCGGCAGCGAAGAAATGGCGTTTCAGGCCGTCTGAAAACATTTCGGCTGCCGTGCCGAATACCGTTGCCGTGCAAAGTGTTTTCCGCCGTGCTTTACTGCTGAGCCTGACCAACCCGAAGGCAATACTGTTTTTCTTATCGTTTTTCGTACAATTTGTCGACCCTGTCTATCCGTATCCGGCACTGACCTTTTTGATTTTGGCTATCGTTTTGCAAATCGTGAGTTTTACCTATTTGAGCGTATTGATATTGGCAGGCAGCCAATTGGTGCAAGTTTTCAGGCAGCATAGCAAGATTTCTGCATGGGGCATGGGATTGGTGGGAATGATGTTTATTGGTTTTGCTGTGAGAATGTGGACGGCTGTGATTTGATTTTAGGTAGGCTGAAAAATAATTTTTGATGTGCTGGAAATTTTAGAAATACGGTAATTTTGATTTAGTGTGGTAGCCCAGTTCTCTATTCGAGAAAACGCTAGAGAGAGTAAACATAACAGTTTACACAAACATTTATATAGAGCAGTGATTTTGCATTCTCCCATAGGGGAGAGAATATTTAATGGTTTCAGGCTGCTTGAAAATTTGTGGATTAGATTTTTGAATCTGACAAATTATCAAATTAGCAAAATGTCGGATACAAAAGTCCGTGCTACACTTGCTGAAAAGTATTTTGAGTAATTGTATATTTAGGATATTAAACATGATTTCAGTTATTGATCCTTTTTATAGAAATACTTATGAAGTTTGGGAAAATCGACTAGCAACTCATGATGAAATATTTGAGCACTTTAGATTAAATAGAAATAGTGTACTTATATCTAATATTAGAGATCAATTAACTGAAGAAATAACTTCTCCATTGGAGGCAGCATTATATATATCTAATAAAAAAGTTGATCATGATTTAGAAAATCATATTGCTAACTTTCTAGAAAAAAGTAGCGAATTTAAAAAATGGCAAAATCATATGCCATCAAGAACACCAAAATGTTTTACAGACTATCAACAATCTTATCCAGTATCAGAGGAACAGCTAGAAGAAGTAAATGCATGTATTAATAGGATAAATTTCCACCTGCCACTAGGACAAGTTTTATTCCATGGGGGGAAATGGCTTAATCAAAATGATACTATGTTATTGGAAAAACCTTTATCTACTACTTTCTGCCCTCAAGTTGCTTTGCGTGAATGTACGTGGCGCGGGAAAGCATATGATAGTGGAGAAATTGGTTTATGGGTTATTACTATAACAAGTAATAATATTCCCGCATTTATCTATAGAATAAAAGGAACTAAGATGGGGCATGAAAAAGAAGTTTTATTACCAAAAGGTATAACTCTAAACATAAGAAATAAAAATGATATTGGGATAGAAAAAGCTCGCAAAATGATTGATACCATCACACCAGATGAAAAAGATGTCCCTGTATATGTTTACGAAATAGATGCATTCCGTGAAAGAAATTAATCCTAGTTAAAGAGAAGTAAACATGCCAAAAAGAACCGACCTAAAATCCATCCTCATTATCGGCGCCGGCCCCATCGTGATTGGCCAGGCCTGTGAATTCGACTATTCCGGTGCGCAAGCGTGCAAGGCTTTGCGCGAGGAGGGCTACAAAGTCATTCTCGTCAATTCCAACCCCGCCACAATTATGACCGACCCCGATATGGCCGATGTTACTTACATCGAGCCGATTATGTGGCAAACCGTTGAAAAAATCATTGCGAAAGAACGTCCTGATGCGGTACTGCCGACTATGGGTGGACAGACTGCGCTCAATTGCGCGTTAGATTTGGCGCGTAACGGTGTATTGGCCAAATACAATGTTGAGCTGATCGGTGCAACGGAAGACGCGATTGATAAAGCGGAAGACCGTGGCCGTTTTAAAGAAGCTATGGAAAAAATCGGCCTGTCTTGCCCGAAATCTTTTGTCTGCCACACCATGAATGAAGCGTTGGCGGCGCAAGAGCAGGTGGGTTTTCCTACGCTGATCCGTCCGTCTTTCACCATGGGTGGTTCAGGTGGTGGTATTGCCTATAACCGCGATGAGTTTTTGGCAATTTGCGAACGCGGTTTCGATGCGTCGCCTACCCATGAATTGCTGATTGAGCAATCGGTTTTGGGTTGGAAAGAATATGAAATGGAGGTGGTGCGCGACAAAAACGACAACTGCATCATCATCTGTTCGATTGAAAACTTTGACCCGATGGGCGTACATACCGGCGACAGCATCACCGTTGCGCCTGCACAAACGCTGACCGACAAAGAATACCAAATCATGCGTAATGCATCTTTGGCAGTATTGCGTGAAATCGGTGTGGATACCGGCGGTTCGAACGTACAGTTTGCGGTGAATCCGGCTAATGGTGAAATGATTGTGATTGAGATGAATCCGCGCGTGAGCCGTTCTTCCGCGTTGGCTTCCAAAGCCACGGGCTTCCCAATTGCGAAGGTGGCGGCTAAATTGGCGGTAGGTTTTACGCTGGATGAGTTGCGTAACGACATCACTGGCGGACGTACGCCGGCATCGTTTGAGCCGAGCATTGATTATGTGGTAACCAAAATCCCACGTTTTGCCTTTGAAAAATTCCCTGCCGCCGACGATCGCCTGACTACGCAAATGAAATCGGTGGGCGAGGTGATGGCAATGGGGCGTACCTTGCAGGAGTCCATGCAGAAAGCCTTGCGTGGTTTGGAAACCGGCTTGTGCGGCTTTAACCCGAAAACCGAAGACAAAGCTGAAATCCGCCGCGAGCTGGCTAACCCCGGCCCCGAGCGTATCTTGTATGTAGCCGATGCGTTCCGTGTTGGTTTCAGCAAAGAAGAAATCCATGAAATTTGTGCTATTGATCCATGGTTTTTAGCGCAAATCGAAGACATTGTAGCCGAAGAGCAAAAAGTGGCTTCGGGTAGCCTGCAAGATTTGGATTATGCCGTCTTACGCCGTCTGAAACGTAAAGGCTTTGCCGACAAGCGTTTGGCACAATTGTTGGGCGTGAGCGAGAAAGAAGTACGCGAGCACCGCTATGGTTTGAACCTGCATCCGGTATATAAGCGCGTGGATACCTGCGCGGCAGAATTCCAATCGGATACGGCATATCTGTATTCTACCTATGAGGAAGAATGCGAAGCGAGGCCGTCTGAAAAACGGAAGGTGATGATTCTCGGCGGCGGCCCCAACCGTATCGGCCAGGGTATCGAGTTCGATTATTGCTGCGTGCATGCGGCACTGGCTTTGCGCGAGTCGGGTTTTGAAACCATTATGGTGAACTGTAACCCCGAAACCGTATCCACCGATTTCGATACTTCAGACCGTCTTTATTTCGAACCGTTGACCTTGGAAGACGTATTGGAAATCGTTAAAAAAGAAAACCCGTGGGGCGTAATCGTGCATTACGGCGGCCAAACCCCGCTGAAACTGGCCAATGCTTTGGTCGAAAACGGTGTGAATATTATCGGTACGTCGGCCGACAGTATTGATGCCGCCGAAGACCGCGAGCGCTTCCAAAAAGTATTGAACGATTTGGGTTTGCGCCAACCGCCTAACCGTATTGCCCATAATGAAGAAGAAGCATTGGTGTTGGCCGAAGAAATCGGCTATCCGCTGGTGGTACGCCCGTCTTACGTATTGGGCGGTCGCGCTATGCAAGTAGTGCATTCGCAAGAGCAGCTGAAAACCTATATGCGTGAGGCTGTGCAGGTGTCGGAGGATAGTCCGGTATTGTTAGACTTTTTCTTGAATAATGCGATTGAAGTGGATGTGGACTGCGTTTCAGACGGCCAAGAAGTTGTAATTGGTGGAATTATGCAGCACGTTGAGCAGGCGGGTATCCATTCGGGCGATTCGGGCTGTTCGCTGCCGCCGTATTCGCTGTCCCAAGAAATTCAAGACGAAATCCGCCGTCAAACCAAAGCTATGGCCGAGGCTCTCAATGTGGTCGGGTTGATGAATGTGCAGTTTGCGGTGCAAGACGGTGTGGTATTTGTATTAGAAGTGAATCCGCGTGCTTCGCGTACCGTACCATTCGTATCGAAAGCCACTTCAGTTCCCTTGGCTAAAGTTGGAGCGCGTGCTATGGCAGGTATCAGCTTGAAAGAACAAGGCGTGGAAAAAGAAGTCATTCCTGATTTTTATGCCGTTAAAGAAGCCGTATTCCCATTTATCAAATTCCCCGGTGTCGATACCATTTTAGGGCCGGAAATGCGCTCTACCGGTGAGGTCATGGGTGTGGGGGCGACCTTTGGCGAAGCCTATTTGAAATCCCAATTGGGGGCGGGCGAGCGTATGCCCGCCACTGGTAAGGTATTTTTGGCCGTGCGCGACGAAGATAAACCGTATATCGTCAAAACAGCGAAAAACTTCCAAGCTTTGGGTTACGGCGTATGCGCCACCCGCGGTACTGCTGCTTATCTGGCCGAGCACGGTATCACTGTGCAGGTGGTGAACAAAGTATTGGAAGGCCGTCCACACATTGTCGATGCGATTAAAAACGGTGAAATCGCTTTGGTAGTGAATACCGTAGGCAGTGATGCGCAATCGGTAGCTGACAGCCATAGTATCCGTCGCACTGCGCTGACAGCGCGTGTTCCCCAATATACTACCGTGGCGGGCGGTGAGGCGATGAGCGAAGGGGTGAAAAGCCTGAATACACTGGGTGTATATAGTGTGCAGGAATTACATGGCCGTCTGAAGAAATAATTTATATTTAAGCATATTTAAGGATATAAACGCCCCTTTATTTCGGGGCGTTTTCTTTATAGTTGTATTGCTTCCGTTTAAAAAGTGATTACGAAGGTAATTAGCCCCAACGGTTTGTTTTTATGGAAAGGGAAAGATTCTAGCTTTGAACCTGAGAAAAATTGGGTTCCAGGTTATGTAGTTGTTATTGCTGATTTTGGGGCTGATTGGGATATCAAACGAAGCCTGCAAAAATAAAAAACCGCTTGGGTTTAACCAAGCGGTTTGATTATAGTCGCTGAAAAGAATTATTTTTTCAGAGAGTCGCGGATTTCGCGCAACAGAACGATATCTTCGCTTGGTTCAGCCGGAGCTTCTTCCACAACAGCAGGTTTTTTCATTTTGTTGATGGCTTTAATAACCATGAAGATGGCTGCGGCAACAATCAGGAAGCTGATGATGGTATTGATGAACAAGCCGATATTCATAGTTACCGCGCCGGCGGCTTTGGCGGCTTCTAGAGTTGCATAGCCGGCTTCGGGTGCATTGGCACCGTCTTTCAGCGTAACGAACAGGTTGGAAAAGTCTACGCCGCCCAAAAGTAAGCCGATCGGGGGCATAATAACATCGTCTACTAATGATTTTACGATGCCGCTGAAAGCGGTACCGATAACCATACCGACTGCCAAGTCGATAACGTTACCGCGCATAATGAATTCTTTAAATTCTTGTTTTAAAGACATGGTATTTCCTCACATTGAATAAAATAATCTTGGATTTTAATTAGGTAAAAGCTTTTCAGTGCGGCGTGTAGATGCCGACTGTAACTATCTTTCAGTTCTCATCTTAACGGTTTTACTGTAAACAGTGGGTTAAAATTTGTATGTTTGATGCATAAAACATTATTTTGTTCCGCTCGGGCATAAAAATCAGCCGTCTGAAAATACTATGATGCAAAAAAGTTGCACTTTGCAAAATATTGTTCAGACGGCCTTTATGGTATTGCGAAGATTTTCCGTTGATAGAAAGGATTATTCGGTATCGTCGTCGTTCAGCGCATTGATGCTGTAGCCGCCGTCTACATAGGTGATTTCGCCGGTAATGCCGGAAGAAAGATCCGATAACAGGAAGGCAGCCGTATTGCCGACCTCTTCGATGGTAACATTTCGGCCGAGCGGATTATGAGAGGCAACATGAGCCAGCAGTTTGCTAAAGTCGGCAATGCCGGATGCTGCCAGTGTTTTGATCGGGCCGGCAGAAATACCGTTGCAGCGGATGCCTTCTTTACCCAAACAGGCAGCGGTAAAGCGGATGCCTGCTTCTAGGCTGGCTTTTGCCATGCCCATAACGTTGTAGTTCGGAATAGCACGAACGGCGCCCAAATAGGAGAGGGCCACAATCGAACCGTTTCGGCCTTGCATCATCGGGCGTGCGGCTTTAGCTAAAGCGGGCAGACTGTAGGCGGATACTTCGTGGGCGATATTGAATGCTTCACGGCTGATGCTGTCGAGAAAATCGCCGTTGAGTGCCTCGCGCGGAGCAAAGCCGATAGAGTGTACCAAGCCGTCGAGGCCGTCCCATACTTTGGCTAAATCGGTGAAGGTTTGGGCGATTTCTTCATCGCTTTGTACGTCGCAACGGAATACCAGCTCAGAACCCAGCTCTGCTGCCAGTTTGCGCACGCGCTCTTCGAGTTTGTCTACAACGTAAGTAAAGGCAAGCTCTGCGCCTTGGTCGTAGCATGCTTTGGCAATGCCGTAGGCAATGGAACGCTCAGAGATCATGCCGGTAATCAGGATTTTTTTACCTTGCAAAAAGCCCATGTTTTTGTCCTTAGATAGTGGTTTTGCTATTACGTTAAACGCGGCATTATAGCAAAAGCCGCGGTTTCAGTATAGAAAACAAAAGTTTTTCACCGATGCGGGGCCTTCTTGTAACAGCAGTACTATTTGTTTTGTACATTTCGAACGTAAGGTTGGCGAAGGTAGGTTGAAAGCGAAAGGTATAGGAAGTGTGCGCATATCAAAGGTATTGTGGTTACAATAAGGCCGTCTGAAGACGGTGGTGTGAGTATGAAAAAATTTTGCGCTTTATTGTTGCTTTGGCCTGTTGTCGCCCATGCCTTAAACGGTGTAGGTTTGGGAGAGCCTGCGGCGTATCCGGAAGGTTTCCGCCATTTTGCATATGTTAACCCTGCGGCACCTAAGGGAGGTGCGCTGACCTTGCCGATGCCTGGTGGGTTCGATACCTTGAATCCTTTTGCTTTAAAAGGAGATAGGGAAGCCGGGGTGGCTATGCTGACGTTGGATCAGCTGATGGTAAAAAGTTATGACGAGCCGTTTGCAATGTATGGTTTGTTGGCAGAGGATATGCGTCTGGCTTCAGACGGCCTTTCGGTTACTTTCAAAATCAATCCTAAAGCCCGTTTTCATAACGGCGACCATGTATTAGCTAAAGATGTAGCATTTTCTTTTAATACGCTTACCCGTGACAAGGCTGCCGTGCCGATATATAAATTTTATTGGGCGGATGTGGCTTCTGTTGAAACGCCTGCACTGCGCACGGTAGTTTTCCGTTTTAAGCGGCGCAATGCCGAGCTGCATATGATATTGGGCGAATTGCCGGTATTTTCTCATAAAAGCTATCCGAAAGGATTGGCCGCAGCACCGAATACTGTGCCGATCGGTTCGGGGCCTTACCGCCTGGCCCGTACGGATGCCGGTCGTATGAGTGAGTTCAGGCGTGATGCCGATTATTGGGCCAAAGATTTGCCAACACGCAAAGGTATGTTTAATTTTGATACTGTGCGTTTGCGTTATTACCGTGATGACAGTGTGCGTATTGAAGGCATCAAAGGCGGACGTTATGACTTTGTGCAGGAAACTGTGGCTAGGAATTGGGCTCGTACCTATCCTGAAAATCTGTTGGCCAAACGTCATCTTCAGAAATATGAGTGGATACATAATAATACTGCCGGAATGCAGGGTTTTGTCATGAATCAACGCCGAAAGCCGTTTGATAATCTTTTGGTAAGGCAGGCATTGGTAGAGAGTTTTGATTTTGAAAGTATCAATACACGTCTTTTTTACGGTCTCTATCAGCGAAGCAATAGTTTGTTTACCAATAGCGTAATGGCGGCGGACGGTAGGCCGCAGGGTAGGGAGCTTGCTTTGCTTGACGAAATACGCGGCAAACTACCCGCAACCGTATTTGAGGAAGATGTACCGCAGCCGCCTGTAGCCGACCCTGTATTGGGTGTTCGTCCTAACTTACTAAAGGCCCGTGCTTTATTGAATAAGGCGGGTTACCGTTACCTTAATGGTGTGTTGGTGGATGATGCGGGCAACCCTTTGGTTATCGAGTTTCTGACGCCCAGTAAAACATATGAGCGTATCACTGCTAAGTGGCAGCGGGACTTGGCAAAAATTGGTATACGTTTGAATGTGCGTGTAGTTGATTCGGCTGTTTATCAAAAAAGATTGGATGATTTTGATTACGATATGACGATTGTGGTCTATTCTAATAGTGAGAGTCCGGGCAACGAACAATTTAATTACTTTAGTTGTGAGGCAGCCAAAACACCGGGCAGCCGCAATTGGGCAGGTGTGTGTGATCCGGCTATTGAGGCTTTGCTGCCGAAGTTTACCGGCTTTACTAGCCGGGAAGAGTTAACGGCGGCCGCAAAGGCTCTTGATAGGGTTATTCGTCATCAATATATTTTGGTACCCAATTGGTACAGTAGACAACATAGGGTTATTTACCGTAATAATTTGCATATACCGGAAAATTTACCTAAATATTACAGTGCAATGAGCTTGATGTTAGAAACAGGATGGGTTCGTTAGGTTATAAATTAAATACGGCAAATACAGCTTTTCTTGATTGGTGGAAGAACAAATAATGCCGTCTGAATATTTCAGACGGCATTATTTAGGTTTGGATGGAATAATGGCGGAAAGGATCTCGGATCGTTGGCAAGTACATGAAATGGTTGATTATTTGCAGCCATTAATGATTAATTTTTCGGATACGGTTTTATTGTATAAATTTTTTAAGAAGGATTTTTTAGGGATTATGAATTAAAGAATATGGCTGTGGTGTTTTTCTTTATTTGGATGAATCTAAAAACTCCATGAAATAAAAAATCCGACTTTAAAATAGTCGGATTTTTTATTTCATGGTGGAGGTAAGCGGGATCGAACCGCTGACCTCTTGCATGCCATGCAAGCGCTCTACCAACTGAGCTATACCCCCGAAATTTTGGTGGCGAATCAGGGACTCGAACCCCGGACACAAGGATTATGATTCCTCTGCTCTAACCGACTGAGCTAATTCGCCGACTGATGAAGCGCATAATATACTGTTGCACGGTTTTTTTGTCAAAATATTTTTTTAAGGTAAATCTTTTGTATTTGATTTTTATCAGAATAAATTCATTTTAATGTTGTGACTTGCAATATTGCTGAATAGTGGGGCTTATGAGGAGCTAAAGCTTGTGGCAGATATCTCCGTGGGAAAATCCTTGCCAGTCAGGATCAATATCACGCCCGAAAGCGATAACTTTAAATAATTCTCCCATTTCATGTTGGCCTATTAGCTTATGGAGGGTTGCCGCATGGCGGATATAGTCGGCGGAGGAAGGATCGGTATTTTCTAGTAAGCCGGTGATGTTGAGGTTGAGTAGAAAGTTTGCTTGGGTGGTGTAGCCGATTAAGTCCATACCTGCGTCGGTTCCTGCTTGGGCGATATCGGTAAAGTTGACATGGGCGGTCAGGTCGGTCAGGCCTATGTGAAAGAAAGGGTCATGTATGGTGTGATGTCGGTAGTGACCGATCAAGGTGCCTTGTTGTCTTTGAGGGTGGTAATACTGGGCGGCATCGAAGCCATAGTCGATAAAAATCACCGCTCCCCGCTTGAGCTTTTGACCAATAGTGTGGGTGAATGCGTATTGGGCTGGATGCAATTCGCTGGTGTACGGATATATTTGTTCGGGAAAATAATTGGCGGCCGCTGCGCGCAAGAATTCGGGTAGCGGGCGGGGGTGCCATTCGAAATGATCGTTTTCGCAAGAAACCCCCATTTGTTTGAAGCCATCCGGGTCATGTCGTACGACTTCGCACGGTATGGCATCCAGTACTTCGTTTCCGATAATGATACCGTTGAATTGTTCGGGTAAGGTGCTTAGATGGTAGACTTTGGCCGCAGCTTCGGGAGGAACGGTTTCAGTGATGTATTGGCGCTGACGATCGGCCAGCTCAGGTGAGACTTCAATAATGTAATAATTTTTCAGGCCGTCTGAAAGGTTTTGCAGCAATGTAGCGGCTAAAGCACCTGTCCCCGCGCCGAATTCATAAATGTTACCGTCGGTTTGAGGCAATAAAGCCTGCAACTGTTTTGCTATGGCTTGCCCGAAGAGCGGGGAGAGTGTGGGCGCGGTAATGAAGTCGCCGGCCGGGCCGATTTTATGGGCACCGCCTGTGTAATAGCCATATAGAGGCGTGTAGAGTGCCATTTCCATAAAGCGGGAAAATGGAATCCAACCTTGATTGCGGCAGATGTCTTCACGGATATGGGTAGTGAGGGCTTGGCTGGCGGCAAGGGCTGTTGCAGATGCGGGAGGAAGTGTATTTGACATTTGTTAGAATATGTAAAATTTTAAAAGTGGCGGATATATTATATCTTGCTTGAAATGGTGTGGTGTAGTAGTAGGGATAAAGCTTATGTAGTGCTAAATATAAGTTTGCAATACTAAATATTGTATTTATTTATTATAGGTCAAGCTCTTTGAGTAGGAGCGGCCCTTTTTTTATCGGGGTAAGTGCTTGTCTGGCCGTTTGTTTTTTGTAAATTGGTAATTTGACCGTATTGTGGAAATTTCATATAGTGTCGCTATGTGGGGTGTAGTGTGTCAAAGTGCATCTTTTTCCCAAATTAAACGGAGAAATTTATTAAAGTGTTTGGCGGCGTTCATGAGTTGAGCATAGATAGCAAAGGGCGGTTGGCGATTCCTGCCAAATTCCGCGAGCTGCTGCTGCGCCGCTACACTCCGGCTATAGTGGCCACTTTAGATTCGCGATACCGCTTGTTGATGTATCCCGAGCAGGAGTGGGAAAGCGTTGCCCGCCAGCTGCTAAATATGAAAGTGGCCGGAAAACCGACATTGCAGCTGTATCAGAATTTATTGTTGCATAATGCCGATACGCTGGAGTTGGACGGTGCGGGTCGTGTGCTGCTGCCGGCTAATCTGCGCCGTCGTGTGGATTTTGATAAAGAGGTAACTTTGGTCGGCCGTGCCAACCGTATGGAGTTGTGGGGGCGTGCACATTGGGAAGCTGAGATGAATCAGGCTTTGGATATTGATCCCGACGAGCTGGCTTTTGAATTGAGTACAACGGATTTACAGCTATGAGCAAAACAGAGCCGTATTGCCATATCACCGTATTGTTGCACGAAGCGGTTGATGCGCTGGCGATCCGTGAAAATGGTGTATATGTCGACGGAACATTCGGCAGGGGAGGACACTCCAAGTTGATTTTGTCGAAGCTTGGTGAGGGCGGGCGCTTGGTGGTGTTTGATAAAGATCCCCAGGCGATTGCGGTAGCCCATGCACTGGCGGCCGAAGATAAACGCGTTAGTGTGGTGCACGACGGTTTTGCAACGTTTCAGACGGCCTTGGATGCTTTAGGTATAGAGAAAATCGACGGGGCGTTGTTTGATCTGGGTATATCGTCTCCACAGATTGATGATGGTGGGCGCGGTTTTAGCTTCCGTTTTGATGCGCCTTTGGATATGCGTATGGATCCCACGCGGGGTATGTCGGCTGCTCAATGGTTGGCAGTTGCGACTGAGCAGGAAATACACGAGGTAATTAAAAATTATGGTGAAGAGCGGTTTAGTCGTCAGATCGCGCGTGCCATTGTGTCGCAGCGCGAAGAAGAGCCTATCGATACAACCCGTAAGTTGGCGCAGCTCGTGGCGCAAAACGTCCGTACTCGTGAGCGTGGACAAGACCCGGCGACGCGGACATTTCAAGCCGTTCGGATTTTCATCAACCGTGAGCTTGAAGAAGTAAAAGAAGTTTTACCACAAGTCGTATCCAGGTTGAACGAAGGAGGGCGGTTGGCAGTAATTGCCTTCCATTCCTTGGAAGACCGTATCGTCAAACAATTTATGAAGCAGCATGCCCAGCATGCTCCTCTGCCTAAATGGGCGGCTGTTAGGGAGGCGGATCTTCCCGTTCCGCCGCTAGCTTTAGTTGGTAAAGCGATCAAACCGGGTAATGAGGAGATTACGGTTAATCCACGTTCGCGTTCGGCGGTTTTGCGTGTAGCAGAAAGAACGGGCGGTATCTTCGGGAATGCTTTTGAAAGATAGCTGAACAATACAGATTACGAAACAGACATGGATGAAGATGTATCGTTAGTAGGCCGTCTGAAAATAAATATATGAATAAATTGAATGTTGTGTTGCTGGTAATAACTTTATTGTCCGGGATTGGTGCGGTGACGGTACAGGATTATTCACGCCGGCATTTTATTGCTTTGGATAAGGCTCAAAAACAGGAAATTCAGTTGGAGCAGGAATTTGCACGGCTGAAGTTGAAACAGGCCAAGCTGTCCAACCATCAGCTGATCAAGGGGGCTGCCGAGCGGCAGAATTTACATCCGCCCGGTGTAGCAGATACTAAGATCATTGAAATAAAACCATAAGATTCAAAAACGAGAAGTTGTTATGTTGATTAAAAACGAATACAAGCCGAAAATGCTGCCCAAACAGCAGAAAGGTAATAAGCCTGTTACGACCAACGGGCGGATTGCCATTGTACTGCTTGGCTTGGGTTTAGCTTTTACGGCCTTGATCGGACGGGGGATTTATCTGCAAACCAGTCAGCATGATTTCCTAAAAAATCAGGGAGATCAGCGGTTTGTGCGTACTTTGTCATTGCCTGCTTCTCGCGGGACGATTAGTGACCGTAATGGCGCCACTTTAGCATTGAGTGCCCCGACCGAATCACTTTACGCAGTGCCTTCCGGTATGGATGCTATGCCGGAGCACGATAAATTAGAAGCGTTGGCGGCATTAATTGATATGCCTGTTGCAACTATTGAAGAGCGCCTTTCACGTAAAGACAAAGATTTTATCTATTTGAAACGCCAGCTCAGCAAGGAAACTGCGGATAAAGTTGCCGCTTTGGGTATCAAAGGTTTAGCTTTCCAAAAAGAATCAAAACGCCATTATCCGATGGGTAACTTGTTCGCCCATGTGATCGGTTTTACCAATATCGACGGCAAGGGCCAAGAAGGTTTGGAATTGGCGCGTGAAGACGACTTGCGCGGTGAAGATGGCGCAAAGGTGGTTTTGCGTGACAATAAAGGCAATATTGTCGATAGCCTTGATTCCCCCCGTAACCGTGAGCCGAAAAATGGCCATGATATGGTTATGTCGCTGGACCAACGTATTCAAACTTTAGCTTATGACGAATTAAATAAAGCTATTGCCTACCATCGTGCCAAAGCCGGCAGTGTTGTGGTTTTGGATGCCCAAACAGGCGAAATTCTCGCTTTGGTTAACAGCCCTGCTTACGATCCCAACCAGCCCGGTCAGGCAGATAGCGAACAACGCCGCAACCGTGCTGTTACAGATATGATTGAGCCGGGCTCGGCTATGAAACCTTTCCCAATAGCTAAAGCGTTGGACTCGGGCAAGGTAAGTGTCAATACTTGGTTTAATACCAGTCCGTATAAGATTGGCCCGGCCACTGTACGCGATACGCATGTTTATCCGTCGCTTGATGTGCGAGGAATCATGCAGAAATCTTCAAACGTGGGTACCAGCAAATTGTCGGCCATGTTCAAGCCTGAGGAAATGCATGCGTTTTACAGTAGTCTGGGCATTGGTCAGCGTATGCACTCGGGTTTCCCGGGAGAAACTGCGGGTTTGCTGAGGAAATGGCAAAACTGGCGTCCTATCGAACAGGCGACGATGTCGTTCGGTTACGGTTTGCAATTAAGTTTGTTGCAGCTGGCTCGTGCGTATACCGTATTGACCAGTGACGGAAAATTATTGCCCGTAAGCTTTGAAAAACAGGTCGCGCCTCCGAAAGGCGAGCAAATTATCAAACCGGAAACCGCCGCTGCTGTTCGTAAAATTATGGTATCGGTCACTGAAAAAGGTGGCACGGGTACTGCCGGTGCGGTTGACGGCTTTGATGTTGCAGCTAAAACCGGTACGGCACGTAAACTGGTAAATGGCCGTTATGTCGACAATAAACATATGGGTACGTTTATCGGTTTTGCTCCGGCTATGAATCCTCGTGTCATTGTAGCCGTAAATATTGACGAACCAAGTGTAAACGGCTACTACGGCGGTGTGGTTGCTGGCCCCGTATTTAAAAACATAATGGCAGGTAGCTTGAATATTCTCGGCGTACCGCCCACCAAGCCTTTAAAAGAAATACCGGTGGTGCAGGCTGCCGTAAAACCTTAATGTAGGAAATTTTATGTTCAGTCGACTTACTCCTCTTGCTGAAGCCGACTTACCGCCCCTGCTGTGTGAAAACGCAGCAGGGCGTTTGTTGCATTCAGACAGCCGTAAAATCAAGCCGGGTGATATCTTTGTTGCCTGCCAAGGTGAATATACCGACGGACGCCAATTTATTCCGGCGGCTATTGCCAATGGAGCAGCTTTTGTTTTTTGGGATGATGACGGTACGTTTGCATGGCCGTCTGAATATGCCGTTTCCAACCAAGGTATTAAAGATTTGAAAAATCGTGCAGGCATATTGGCCGCCACGGTTTACGATAATTTTTCAGACGGCCTTTGTGCGTGGGGCGTTACCGGTACTAACGGCAAAACCTCTATCAGCCAGTGGTTGGCACAAGCGGGCAGTTTGCTGGGCGAACCGACAGCCGTTATCGGTACGGTCGGTAACGGTTTTTGGGGCGAGCTTGAAGAGACCACCCATACCACACCCGATCCCGTATCCGTGCAAGCCCTATTGCACCGTTTTATTGGTCAAGGGGCTAAAAACGTGGCTATGGAAGTATCCAGCCATGGCTTAGACCAATTCCGTGTTAATGGCGTACCGTTTAAAACCGCTATCTTTACCAATCTTACGCGCGACCATTTGGATTACCACGGTTCAATGGCCGAATACGGAGAAACCAAAGCCCGCTTGTTTTATTGGCAGGGCTTGCAGCATGCCATTATCAATATTGACGATGAATACGGTGCGCAATTAGTAGGCCGTCTGAAAAAAGACTGTCCTGATTTAGCTGTTTACAGTTACGGTTTTAATTCTCAAGCCGATATCCGTATCAGCAGCTTTACCGCTTCTTCAGACGGCATGTCGGTTGGTTTGGAAACACCGTGGGGTAGCGGAGCGATTAGCACCCGGCTTTTAGGGCGTTTTAATGCGCAGAATCTGGCAGCTTGTGTCGGCCTGTTGTGTGCCAACGGTTACCCGCTTGAAAAAGTATTGCAGGTATTGGCACAAATCCGACCCGCTACTGGCCGTATGGACTGCATCATGCAGCCGGGCAAGCCTTTGGTAGTAGTGGATTATGCCCATACACCTGATGCACTCGAAAAAGCATTGGCTACGTTGAATGAAATCAAAACGCAAGATGCCAAACTTTGGTGCGTGTTCGGCTGCGGAGGCAATCGAGACCGCGGCAAACGCCCGTTGATGGGCGCTGCCGCTGCGGCAGGAAGCGATTGTGTGGTGGTAACCAGCGACAATCCGAGAATGGAAGAGCCGCAAGATATTATCAACGATATTTTACCGGCCGTAGCAGCCCCCGTTTTGATAGAGCCAGACCGTCGCCGCGCCATTGAATATGCGGTATCAAATGCCGCACCGCAAGACATTATTCTGATTGCCGGCAAAGGGCATGAAACTTATCAGGATATTCAGGGCCAAAAGCATCATTTTTCAGATTTTGAAGTGGCGGGTGAAGCATTAGTTGAAGCTGAGTCATCAGTGGATTAAGGCATGCACAATTATCGGTTATGTCGGCTATAGTGGAAATGCAAAAGGAACACCTCCGCATTTGCATTATGGTATTTATACTGCTTCAGGTGCAGCGAATCCTTATCCGTTTATCCGCCAGTAGGGCGGTATTCTAGATATTGCACATAATGTTTTTTGTTAGATGGGTGATATAAAAAAGATTATTTCGGATAATTTTGAGGCGGAAAATTGGCCATAATGAATGGAACTAAAATTAACCTGTATGGGAAAATTGCTTTAGAAGCAGTTGAGTTGATTATTTCTGATGGGAAGTCTTGTGAAGAAGCATGGAAGAGGGCAGCAAAAAAATTTAGCGATAAAAATTCTGTGCAAAAGAAAAGCTGCCCGAGGTGTGCATTTTTCGGCTTATGTAAAGCAGGGTTGATTAAAGGTATTGAAGGAGAGCCAGGATATAAGCCGAAATATAAAAATAGCTTATATGCTATTAAGGCAGTCGAATTATTAAAGCAAAATCCGAATTTAGTAGGTGACAAGAAAGCCTTATGGTCTAAGTCGGTAGGTGAAGCGAAAAAGGAAAACGGGCAAATGGATGTTGTGCTGGCGTTATGGGTGAATGATCTTATTGAGAAATAAATACTGTGAAATTGAAATGATATCTTCAATACAGCCTTCCTTTATTTTCAAAGGCCGTCTGAAAAATTATAAAAGTTAGAAGAGTATGAAATCGCTAGATTTGCATTTTATTTGTAAGGCGTTGGATTTGCCGCTTACCGTTGAAAACAAGCAGGTAAAACGTATCGTTACCGACAGCCGCGATATTCAAAGCGGCGATGTGTTTTTTGCCTTGGCGGGCGAGCGTTTTGATGCGCATGATTTTGTAGCCGACGTATTGGCCAAAGGTGCGCTGGCGGCAGTGGTGTCACGTGAAGATTGTGCCGCATTACCTCAAACGCTGAAAGTTACCGACACTTTGCAGGCACTGCAAACGTTAGCGCATGCTTGGCGCGTGTATGTTGATCCGTTTGTATTCGGTATTACGGGATCAAGCGGTAAAACCACGGTCAAAGAGATGCTGGCTTCGGTGTTGCGACACGCGTTCGGCGAGGATGCAGTATTGGCGACCGCCGGTAATTTCAACAACCATATCGGCTTGCCGCTAACGCTGCTAAAGCTAACTGAACAGCACCGCTACGCCGTTATTGAAATGGGAATGAACCATTTCGGAGAACTGGCTCTGCTCACGCGCATTGCCGAACCGGATACCGCATTGGTAAATAACGCCCTGCGTGCGCATGTTGGTTGCGGTTTTAACGGTGTGGGGGATATTGCCAAGGCTAAAAGCGAGATTTACCAAGGCGTGGCGGCTGATGGGCTGGCACTGATTCCTTGTGAAGACGCTAATGCGGAAGTATTTGCAGAGGCTGCCGCCTGTTTGAGAAAACAAACTTTCGGTGTGAAAAAAGGTGAAATACATGCCGAAAATATTAAAATCATGCCTTTGTCGTGCGAGTTCGACTTGGTGCGCGATGAGCAGCGGGCAGCGGTAAAATTGCCGGTGCCGGGTCTTCATAATGTACATAACGCTGTGGCCGCTGCTGCGTTAGCGGCCTCCGCCGGCTTGGAGCTGGCTCAGATTGCCGAAGGTTTGGCAGGTTTTGCCAATATCAAAGGGCGCTTACAAATCAAAGCCGGTATCCGGCAGGCTACGGTTTTAGACGACACCTATAATGCTAATCCCGATAGTATGAAAGCTGCGCTGGATGTGTTGGCGGGCTTGCCGGCTCCGCGTATTTTCGTAATGGGCGATATGGGCGAACTGGGGGAAAGCGAAGCCGCCCGTATGCATCGTGAAGTAGGAGAGTACGCATCAGCCAAAGGTATTGAGACCGCTTATTTCTTAGGTAATGAGAGTGCGCATGCTGCGGAGGCATTCGGAGCCAACGGTTTGTGGTTTGCCGCAAAAGATCCTTTGATTCAAGTTTTGGTGCATGACTTGCCTCAAGAAGCGAATGTATTAGTAAAAGGTTCGCGCTTTATGAAAATGGAAGAAGTGGTATCGGCATTGTTGGCCGATATTTAACAGTTTTCAGAAAGCCTCTTTGGTTGGAAAGCTGTGGTCAAAGAGGTATTTTTAGCCGCTGGGTTTGCGCAGCAATAGCAAACCGAAAAAGTGCGGCGGCCGGCAAACTGCTGTCGGCAATCATTACGAAAACAGGTTCGTACGAACCGTAAGTTTCATGAAAAGGAAGTCCTGATGTTTTTATGGTTAGCGCATTTCAGCGATTGGTTTTCAGCGCTGAATGTATTCCAATACACCACATTCCGTGCGGTGATGGCAGCATTAACCTCTTTGGTTTTTTCTTTGCTGCTGGGGCCGTGGACAATCCGTAAGCTAACGGCGTTGAAAGTGGGCCAAGCTGTGCGAACCGACGGGCCGCAAACCCATTTGGTTAAAAACGGTACGCCTACTATGGGCGGTTCTTTGATATTAACCGCCATCACCGTATCAACCCTGTTGTGGGGCAATTGGGCAAATCCTTATATTTGGATTTTGCTGGTGGTGTTGCTTTCCACAGGCGCATTGGGTTTTTATGACGACTGGCGCAAAGTCGTTTATAAAGATCCCAACGGCGTATCGGGCAGATTCAAAATGGTATGGCAGTCTGTTGTTGCGTTGGCGGCGGGTATTTTTCTGTTTTATTTCGCCGAGTTAAGTGCCAGCAGTGCGTTTATTGTGCCTTTTTTCAAACAAATTGCTTATCCGTTAGGCGGTATCGGTTTTGTGGTGCTGACTTATTTTGTGATTGTTGGCACTTCTAATGCGGTTAATCTAACCGATGGCTTGGACGGTTTGGCCGCCTTCCCCGTAGTGTTAGTGGCTGCCGGGCTGGCTATTTTTGCTTATGCTTCCGGCCATGCTCAATTTGCCCAATACCTGCAATTGCCGCATGTGGTTGGTGCCAATGAAGTAGTGATATTCTGTGCAGCGATGTGCGGTGCATGTTTGGGTTTCTTGTGGTTCAACGCTTATCCTGCGCAAGTATTTATGGGTGATGTCGGTGCTTTGGCATTAGGTGCGGCACTCGGTACGGTGGCCGTGATTGTGCGGCAGGAAATCGTATTGTTTATCATGGGCGGTTTGTTTGTGGTAGAAGCGTTGTCGGTCATGCTGCAGGTGGGATCGTATAAAACCCGTAAAAAACGTATTTTCCTGATGGCGCCGATCCATCACCACTATGAGCAAAAGGGTTGGAAAGAAACCCAAGTAGTGGTGCGTTTTTGGATTATTACCATGATTTTGGTGTTGGTAGGTTTGAGTACGCTTAAAATCCGCTAAAGGAAATATAGATGGCAGAGGGCGGTATGTATGAAGCATTGGGCGGTGAAGCCGGTGTGGGGGCTATTGTCGAACGCTTCTACGACTTGATGGATTTGGAACCCCAATATCGGGATTTACGCGATATTCATGCTGAAACACTGGATTATGCACGTGATCGTTTGTTCAAGTTTTTAAGTGGTTGGTTGGGCGGTCCCGATCTGTATCAGCAGCAGTATGGCCATCCGCGTTTGCGGCAGCGGCACTTTCCTTTTGCCGTTACCCTTCGATTGCGTAACGAATGGATAGCTTGTTTCGCACAGGCTTTGCAAGAGTTGGCCGTTGCCGAAAGGCTGGCCGAGCCGTTGTTGTTGAATTTGTTTGTGCTGGGCGATTGGATGCGCAATCAAAACGAACCTCAATATGCACCGCCGCAGCCCCCTATGGCAGCCGATGTCCGTGCAAGATTGCCGGAGTTGGTTGGGGTTTTGCATGCATACGGTGTCCGTAACTATTTTCAAACGGCCCGCTGATAAAGGCCGTGACTATTGGCAAGAAATGATGAATTGGCAAGATAAAAAAGTATTGGTCGCCGGTATGGGCGGTTCAGGTGTTTCCATGTTGGCGTTTCTGCAAAAGGCAGGTGCTCAGGTAGCTGCTTATGATGCGGATTTGAGTGCCGAGCGTGAGGCGCAACTCAAAGCGCGTTTTCCCAACTTAGTGTGTTATAGCGGCAGCTTGAAAGATGCCTTGGCGTATGGTTTCGATGTGTTGGCGCTTAGCCCGGGCATTAGTGAGCGGCGCCCTGAAATAGATGCTTTCAAACAAGCGGGCGGGCATGTATTGGGTGATGTGGAAATTTTATCTGGCTTGTTGCAAGGGCGTAGCGACAAAGTAATCGCTATTACAGGCAGTAATGGTAAAACAACCGTTACCAGCTTGGTGGGGTATCTTTGCAGTAAATGCGGCTTGGATACGGTAGTGGCGGGAAATATCGGTACTCCTGTGCTGGAAGCGTATGTGGAGCGCGAAGGCCGCCCCGCTGATGTGTGGGTGTTGGAGCTTTCGAGTTTCCAACTGGAAAATACCGATCATCTGGATGCGGATGCCGCTGTGGTTTTGAATATTTCTGAAGACCATCTCGACCGTTACGATGATTTGCTTGACTATGCCCATGTCAAAGACAAAATTTTCCGCGGCAGCGGCGTACAGGTATTGAACGCAGATGATGCGATGTGCCGGGCTATGCGCCGGCAAGGGCGCGATGTACGTTGGTTTTCATTGTCATGCCGTACGGATTATTGGGTAGATGCAGGCCGTCTGAAAGCAGGAGATGAGGATCTGCTACCGTCTGCCGAGATTCCATTACAGGGCTTGCATAATGCCGCCAACGTACTTGCGGCTCTGGCCTTGTGCGAGGCTATCGGCTTACCGCGCGAACAATTGTTACAACATGTCCGAACCTTTCAAGGGCTACCCCATCGTGTTGAAAAAGTTGGTGAAAAAAACGGTATTACGTTTATAGACGATAGTAAAGGTACGAATGTCGGCGCTACTTGTGCGGCGATTGAAGGCTTGCAGAGTCCTATCGTATTAATTGCCGGCGGACAGGGGAAAGGGCAGGATTTCACTCCCTTGCGCAATGCTTTGAAAAATAAGGCGCGTGCGGTTTTGTTGATTGGTGAGGATGCTCCGCGTATCGAAGCCGATTTACAAGGTTGCGGAATGCCTTTATTGCATTGCCAAACATTGGAAGAAGCTACTTCCCGTGCTTACGGGTTGGCTGAGCAAGGCGATATCGTTTTACTCAGCCCGGCCTGTGCGAGCTTTGATATGTTTAAAGGCTACGCACACCGTGCCCAAGTATTCATTGAAGCGTTCAAATCGCTGGCCTAAGCTTTTTTCAGACGGCCTTTTGACCAAATGCAAGGCCGTCTGAATAGAAACACGATACTATTAAACATGATTACCGAATCCAAATTACTCGACCGGAAATTACTGAAAAACGGTCATAAAATCGATCAGTCCCTACTTTGGATGCTGGTGTTGATGCTGTCTTTCAGCTTGCTGATGATTTATTCCGCATCTGTTGCCTATGCGGAGCATGACGGCGGCAGCCAATGGTTTTATCTCTCGCGCCAAGCCATCTTTTTGGGTTTTGGTACGCTGTGCAGCTTAATGGCGGCTAAGGTTTCCATGGCAAGGTGGAAAAAATGGACACCGTGGATTTTGGTATTTAGTTTGTTTTTGCTGTTGCTGGTGCTATTTTTAGGACGGGAAATCAACGGTGCCAAACGGTGGATACATTTAGGCCCCATTAATTTACAACCTACCGAAATTTTTAAGCTGGCAATTATTCTTTATTTGGCGAGCTTTTTTACCCGTAAGGCGGAAATACTCAAACAATTCCGTAAAGTAATTTTTGCGGGTGTGCCGGTAGGTTTGGGTTTGGGCTTAATTTTGTTGGAACCGGACTTCGGTTCGGTTGTGGTGGTTACCGTAGTATCTTTGGGACTGTTGTTCTTGGCCGGTTTGCCGTGGAAATGGTTTTCGATGATGGTTGGAACCGGTTTGGTGAGTATGGCCGGTTTGATTATGGTGGCTCCTTATCGTGTGGCGAGGGTGACGGCTTTTTTGAATCCATGGGAAGACCCGTTGGGCAAAGGTTATCAGCTGACTCATTCGCTGATGGCAATTGCACGGGGCGAGTGGTTCGGTGTCGGACTCGGTTCGAGCTTGGAAAAACGCTTTTATTTGCCGGAGGCGCATACTGATTTTATTTTGGCCGTTATCGGCGAAGAGTTCGGTATGGTCGGTATTTGTGTGCTGATTTTCTGCTACGCTTGGTTGGTATGGCGCGCATTTTCGATAGGAAAGCAGGCGCGTGATTTGGATTTGTATTTCGGCGCATTTGTGGCAAAAGGTGTCGGTATCTGGTTAGGGATACAAAGTTTTTTTAATATAGGTGTGAATATCGGATTACTACCGACCAAAGGTTTGACATTGCCGTTGATGTCATACGGCGGTTCGGCGGTGATTGTGATGCTTGTCAGCATGACTTTGGTTTTGCGGGTAGATTATGAAAACCGCTTGAAAATGCGCGGCTATAAAGTACAAGGGTAAAAAAAACATGGTCGGAAAAACTTTTCTGTTGATGGCCGGCGGCACGGGCGGGCATATTTTCCCGGCATTGGCCGTAGCCGAGGCTTTACGCGAACGCGGGCATCATGTGGTTTGGCTGGGCAGCGAAGGTGCAATGGAAACACATATCGTACCCAAGCATGATATTCTGTTGGAGACATTGGCGATTAAAGGCGTGCGCGGTAATGGTTGGAAACGTAAGCTGATGTTGCCGTTTACCTTGTTGAAAACTGTTCAAGCAGCTACCAAAATTTTAAAAAAACACCGTGTAGATGCAGTGATCGGTTTTGGTGGTTTTGTTACCTTTCCCGGTGGAGTAGCCGCCAAGCTGGCGGGGATTCCGATTGTGATTCACGAGCAAAACGCTATAGCAGGCATGGCCAATAAGCAGCTTTCACGTTGGGCGCGGCGTGTATTGTATGCTTTTCCTAAAGCTTTTGATAATGCCGACGGTCTGGTTGGTAACCCGGTGCGCGCCGATATTGCTAACCTTTCCGCACCCGCCGAACGCTTCGCAGGCCGACAAGGCCGTCTGAAAATATTGGTGATGGGCGGTAGCTTGGGTGCCGATATCCTCAATCAAATGCTGCCCCAAGCCTTGGCATTGCTGCCGGAGGAACGCCGCCCGCAAATGTATCATCAGTCGGGACGCAACAAGCTTGGAAACTTACAAGCCGAGTATGATAAATTAGGCGTGGATGCCGAATGTATCGAATTCATCGATGATATGGTAGCTGCCTATCGTGATGCCGATTTGGTGATTTGCCGTTCGGGAGCACTAACGATTGCAGAGCTTACTGCTGCCGGAGTCGGTGCTTTATTGGTACCGTATCCGCACGCGGTAGATGATCATCAAACCGCAAATGCGCGGTTTATGGTGCAGGCTGAAGCCGGATTACTTTTGCCCCAATCGCAGCTGACTGCAGCGGGTTTGGCTGAAGTAATCGATAGTTTGAGCCGTGAGAAATGCTTGGTATGGGCAGAAAATGCCCGTACGCTGGCTTTGCCGAATAGTGCGGATGATGTGGCTGATATTGCCATTTCAACTACATTATAAGACTTCGGAAACAGAAAAGAATTTACATATACGGGCATGGCGCATCTTACCGGTCGCCTTTACAATAAACGGTTTGATTATATGTACCTGAAGGCCGTCTGAACACAACAAAAAGCGGCTGTTGTTTAGTAAGAAAGAAAACGCAGCGGTTTGCTGCACAGAAGATAGAGTATGATGAAAAACAGAGTAAAAAATATCCATTTTGTCGGCATCGGCGGATCAGGTATGAGCGGTATTGCCGAAGTACTGCATAATCTCGGATTTAACGTTTCAGGTTCAGACCAAGCTCAAAGTGCGGTAACCCGTCATTTGAGCAGCCTCGGTATCCAAGTATACCCCGGTCATACTGCAGAGCATGTTGCCAATGCCGATGTAGTCGTCACTTCTACTGCGGTAAAAAACGATAATCCTGAAGTGGTATCGGCTCACGAACGCAAAATTCCTGTCATTCCGCGTGCATTGATGTTGGCAGAGCTCATGCGTTTTCGTGATGGTATCGCTATTGCCGGTACGCACGGTAAAACCACAACCACCAGTTTGACTGCTTCGATTTTGGCTGCTGCAGGATTAGACCCTACATTCGTTATCGGCGGCAAACTGACCGCCGCAGGCAGTAATGCCCGTTTGGGAAAGGGTGAGTACATTGTTGCAGAAGCGGATGAATCCGATGCTTCATTCCTACACCTGACCCCCGTGATGTCGGTAGTGACCAATATCGATACCGACCATATGGATACTTACGACCATAGTGTCGATAAGTTGCATCAGGCATTCATCACTTTTATCCATCGCATGCCTTTTTACGGTAAGGCATTTTTATGTATAGACAGTGAACATGTACGCGCTATTTTGCCTCATGTCAGCAAACCTTTCGCTACTTATGGTTTGGATAGCAGTGCTGATATTTATGCAACCGATGTCTGCACCGACGGTGCGCAAATGCGGTTTACCGTGCATGTGAACAGTGAAGGCATCGAGCCGTTTGAAGTGGTGTTGAATATGCCCGGCCGCCATAATGTATTAAATGCCTTGGCGGCCATCGGTGTGGCTTTGGAAGTTGGTGCGCCGGTCGAGGCTATTCAGCAGGGTTTGCTCGGTTTTGCCGGTGTAGGCCGCCGCTTCCAAAGTTACGGTAACATTAATTTACCCAAAGGCGGGCAGGCGTTGATTATTGATGACTACGGTCATCATCCCGTTGAAATGGCTGCTACTTTAGCTGCTGCCAGAGGAGCTTATCCTGACAAAAGGTTGGTGCTGGTATTCCAACCGCACCGCTATACCCGTACCCGTGATTTGTTTGAAGACTTCGTAAACGTATTGAGCACGGTTGATAGTTTGGTATTGACCGAAGTCTATTCGGCGGGCGAAGAACCGATTGTCGCTGCCGACAGCCGTGCCTTGGCGCGGGCCATACGGGTTTTGGGGAAATTGGAACCGATTTACTGTGAAGACCTCAACATGTTGCCGCAAACATTGCTGAATGTTCTACAAGACGGCGATGTCGTACTGACCATGGGCGCTGGCAGTATCAATAAAACCGCACAGGCTTTGGTAGATCAAACCAAATAACGTCGTGGTAGTTATAAAATTGAGAAGGCGGTTGTCCAACAGTGAGGCCGTCTGCAAAACAGCAGGAAAGAAACATAGATGCAAAATTTCGGTAAAGTAGCCGTATTGATGGGCGGATTTTCGGCTGAGCGCGAAGTGTCGCTGAACAGTGGTGCGGCAATTGTCAAAGCCTTGCAAAGCAAAGGAATAGACGCCCATCCGTTTGATCCCAAACATGAAGATATTATGCAGTTGAAAGCCTTGGGTTTTCAGACGGCCTTTAATACGCTGCACGGTACCTACGGTGAGGATGGTACGGTACAAGGCGTTTTGGAGGCGCTAGGGGTGCCTTATACCGGTTGCGGCGTTGCCGCTTCATCTATCGGGATGGACAAATACCGTACCAAACTGATTTGGAAGGCATTAGGATTGCCTGTACCTGAGTTCGCTGTTTTGCATGATGACAGTGATTTCGAAGCCATAGAGAGCGAGCTGGGTTTGCCTTTGTTTGTCAAACCCGCCGTAGAAGGTAGTAGCATCGGAGTTGTCAAAGTTAAGGAAGCCGGTGCTCTCAAAAGTGCATATGAATCAGTAAAACACTTACATGGCGAAATTTTGGCCGAGCGTTTTATCGGTGGCGGGGAATACACTTGCGGTGTATTGGGTCGTACCGCATTACCGAGTATCCGTATTATTCCGGCTACCGAATTTTACGATTATGAAGCCAAATACAATCGTGACGATACCGTTTACCAATGCCCTTCTGATTTAAGCGAAAAAGACGAAACCCTGATGAGAAATTTGGCTGTGCGTGCCTTCGATGCGATAGGCGGCCAAGGATGGGGGCGCGTGGATTTTCTAAGAGATACTGATGGAAAGTTATATCTTTTAGAAATCAATACCTTGCCGGGAATGACCAGCCATAGTTTAGTGCCGAAAGCAGCGGCTCAAAGCGGCTTGAGCTTTGCCGATTTATGTGTTGAAATTTTAAAGACTGCTCATGTGGGATAATGCAAGCGCCATGCGGCGTATCACCCGCTGGCTACTCACACTTGTCGTACTGATGTTGTTGGGTGCCGGCGGCGTGTGGCTTTACAACTCGCCCTATCTGCCGATTAAGCAAGTAAAGATAGAGGGGGAGCTCAAGTATACCGGCGGTAAAGAATTACAGACTATTGCCCAACAATATATCCGCGGCAATATTTTGAAAGCCGATTTAAACGGAGCGCGTGAGGCTTTTGAAAAATTACCATGGATAGCATCGGCACAGGTTCGCCGGAAAATACCCGATACGGTGGAAATATCCTTAGTAGAACGTGTGCCCGTAGCACGCTGGAAAGATTCGGCTTTGGTAGATTCCGAAGGTAATATTTTTAAAGCACCCAGTGATGAAGTATTTCCCGAGTTTGACGGGCAGCCCGGTCATGCTAAAGATATGGTTACCCATTATCAACACTTCAAATCATTGCTGGCTCCCTTAAATCTTAAGATTACCAAGCTCGAATATACGGCGCGCTCGGCGTGGTCGTTGGTGTTGGATAATGGTATCAGCATACGTTTGGGACGTGAAAATGAAAACGAGAGATTGCAGCGTTTTGCCCGGTTGTGGCCGGATTTGCTGAAAAGCCAGCAAAACAGATTGGATTATGTAGACATGCGTTACAAAGACGGCTTTGCCGTACGCATGCGTGAAGCAGAAGAAGATATGCCGTCTGAAACTGCTGCGGAAGATCAACAGTAAACAAATAATGAATGGAATATCATGGTAAAAGGCAAATATATCAGCGCACTTGATATCGGAACATCAAAAGTTATCGCACTTATCGGTGAAGTTCAAGATGACAACGAAATCCACATCGTCGGCTTGGGACAAGCGCCTTCACGCGGTCTGAAAGCCGGTATGGTGACCAATATCGATGCTACCGCCCAAGCCATTAAGCAAGCCATGAATGAGGCCGAATTGATGGCAGACTGTAAGGTTGACAGCGTTACTACGGGTATTGCAGGAAACCATATTCGCAGTTTGAACTCCCAAGGCGTAGTGAAAATTAAAGACGGCGAAGTAACCCAAGCCGATATCGACCGTGCTATCGAAACCGCTAAGGCTGTTAATATTCCGCCGGACCATAATATTCTCCATACTGTTGTACAAGAGTATATTATTGATAACCAACCCGGTGTCAAAGAACCCATCGGTATGAGCGGCGTACGCTTGGATACCCGAGTACACATCATTACGGGTGCGATTACCGCATTGCAAAACATTCAAAAGTGTGTTAACCGTTGCGGCCTGCACATGGATCAGATTATGTTGCAACCGCTGGCTAGCGGCCAGGCGGTTTTGACGGAAGACGAAAAAGATTTGGGTGTCTGCGTGATTGATATCGGCGGCGGCACAACCGATATTGCGGTTTATACCAACGGTGCTATCCGTCATACAGCGGTGATTCCGGTAGCGGGTGATTTGATTACCAAAGATTTGGCTCAGGCGCTCCGCACCCCGCACAATGCGGCTGAATACATAAAAATCCATCACGGCGTAGCAATTGCCACGATGGATGGTTTGGATGAAATGATCGAAGTGCCGAGCGTAGGAGACCGCCAGCCGCGCCAAATTTCACGCCGTGTACTCGCCAGTGTTATCGGACCGCGTGTAGAGGAAATTCTGGAGTTAACTTTAAATGAGTTGCGCCGCAGCGGATTCCCTGAAGAGGTGTTAACTTCAGGTGTTGTTCTGACGGGCGGGGCATCTTTGCTGACCGGCATAGTTGATTTGGCCGAAGATGTGTTTAATTTGCCTGCACGTATCGGCGTACCTCAAGAAATGGGCGGGGTGTCCGAGCGCATCCGTAACCCGCGCTATGCGACGGCTATCGGCTTGCTTCAAGCAGCACGTGGTGATGTTTACGGCAGCACTGTCAGCGGTAGCGTAGCGGTGAAGGAACCGGGTGAAAGCCTGTTGGTCAAAATCAAAGAATGGTTGCGCAATAACTTTTAATCTTTCATTTCTGGGATTTCATAGGCCGTCTGAAATCAAATGGCTCGAGGAAAAAGGTAAAAATAAATCAGCTTTTACTTTTTTACAAAAAAATCCTCTATAATGAAAGAGATTAATATATGTTTGAAATGTTGTCCTGAAGCAGGGCGCAGAGGAGCTTTAACATGGAATTGGTTTACGATGTAGTAGAGTCTGCAGCGAGCCCTGCGGTCATCAAAGTAATCGGTATCGGCGGCGGCGGTTGTAATGCAATCAATAATATGATTGAGAACACCGTTCAAGGTGTCGAATTTATCAGTGCGAATACAGATGCTCAAGCGTTGGGCAAGAACAATGCCGCTAAGCGCATCCAGTTGGGTGTAAATTTGACCCGCGGCTTGGGTGCCGGTGCCAATCCCGAAATCGGCCGTGCGGCAGCCCAAGAAGACCGTGAAGCGATTGCTGATGCCATTCGCGGTGCCAATATGTTGTTTATCACTACCGGTATGGGCGGCGGTACCGGTACCGGTGCGGCACCGGTCGTTGCGGAAATTGCCAAAGAACTGGGTATTTTGACTGTGGCGGTAGTAACCCGTCCTTTCGGCCATGAAGGCAAGCGCATCAATATCGCCCAAGAGGGTTTGGATCATCTTAAGAGCCAGGTGGATTCACTGATTGTGATTCCGAACGATAAGCTTATGACTGCTTTGGGTGAGGATGTTACTGTGCGTGAAGCATTCCGTGCGGCCGATAACGTATTACGTGATGCGGTTGCCGGTATTTCCGAGGTGGTAACCCGCCCGGGCTTCATCAACCTTGACTTTGCCGACGTGAAAAACGTGATGAGCATTATGGGTATGGCTATGATGGGATCGGGTTTTGCACAAGGTATTGACCGTGCACGTTTGGCAACGGAGCAAGCCATTTCCAGCCCGTTGTTGGATGATGTGACTCTCGACGGCGCACGCGGTGTATTGGTGAATATTACGACCGCTCCGGGCTGTTTGAAAATGTCTGAGTATCGTGAAATTATGCAGGTGGTCGATGAATACGCCCACCCCGAAGCAGAGCGTAAATATGGTACTGCTGAAGATGAAGCCATGGAAGAAGGCGATATCCGAGTTACCATTATCGCTACCGGTTTGAAAGAACACCAGTCTGCTTCCAATACCAATAATTTGCGCATGGTGAAAAACCAGCACGCAACCGGTACGGACGATGGTTTCCCCAATATTGACAGCGTGATTGTTTCCGGCCGCAAGGCGCGTAGTATGAATCTGGCAGCATCGGACTTTTCAAATCAGTCTGTATTGGATGATTTTGAAATTCCAGCCGTATTACGCCGACAAGCCGATTAAATCTAAATCAATTGGTTCCAGTAAAAAGGCCCGTAATAGAATAATTACGGGCTTTTTGTTTTACATAGCAAAAGTTTTATGTGGGGAAAATAAAAAAGCAACGGTTAGATGCCCGTTGCTTTTCAGACGGCCTCTTATTTGAGAGGTTGATTTTAGTTTAAATTACCCAATACGATTCGTAACATGCGGCGGAGAGGTTCTGCAGCACCCCACAGCAATTGATCGCCTACGGTAAATGCGCTGATATATTCACCGCCCATTCCCATTTTTCGGATACGGCCTACCGGAACGCTCAAAGTACCGGTTACTTTTGCAGGGGTAAGTTCATTCATACTGGCTTCTTTTTGGTTGGGGATGACTTTTACCCAGTCATTGGCTGAAGCAAGCAGTTTTTCGATTTCTTCAACTGGCAAATCTTTTTTCAATTTTAAAGTGATGGCTTGGCTGTGGCAACGCATGGCACCAACGCGGACACATAACCCGTCAATCACTATAGGATTGGCACTGCGGCCAAGGATTTTGTTGGTTTCTACACCGCCTTTCCATTCTTCCTTAGATTGGCCATTGCCTAAATCCGCATCAATCCAAGGAATCAGGCTGCCGGCCAGAGGTACGCCGAAATTGGTTTTCGGATAATTTTCGCTACGCAAAAAGTCGCTGACTTTTCGGTCGATATTAAGGATGGCGCTGGCGGGGTCAGCCAGCTCTTTAGATACTTCGCTGTTAATCGCGCCCATGCCTTCAATCAGCTCGCGCATGTTTTTAGCACCGGCTCCGGATGCGGCTTGATAAGTCATGCTGGTAGCCCATTCTACCAAATCGTTTTGGAAGAGCCCGCCTAAAGCCATCAGCATCAGGGAAACGGTACAATTGCCGCCGATATAGTTTTTCACACCATTTTTCAATGCTTCGTCAATGACGTTGCGGTTGACAGGGTCGAGAATAATCACTGCATCGTCATTCATTCGTAATGATGATGCGGCATCAATCCAATAACCGTGCCAGCCGCTATCACGTAGGGGTTGGAAAACAGATTTAGTGTAATCGCCGCCTTGGCAGGTTACGATAATATCCATTTTAGCCAGTTCGGAAATATTGTTGGCATCAAGGAGTTTTTTCTCTGTTTGTCCAAAGTCGGGAGCATCGCCGCCGACATTTGAAGTAGTAAAGAATACGGCCTCGGGAATATGGGCGAAGTCGTTTTCTTCTTGCATACGCTGCATCAGCACGGAACCTACCATGCCGCGCCAGCCTACGAAACCTACTTTCATGTATTTTCTCCTTAAAAAAGATTTGATGATAGAATAATACGATATTAAGGAAAGATTTTTAACCCTATAGGGTAAAATGTAAAGTGATTTATTGCTATTGATAATAAAATGTTGTAAATCATATGGGTATATTTTTTATATTTTAATTGTATGTGGGGGTAACAATGAATACGGATATGCAATCAAACACTATGTGGCATAGTGATGAGGTTGAAGTTGTTATTGCTTCGCCAGGTAGCCGTATTGCCGCTTATTTATTGAATTTGTTGTTTTCTATCGTGGCTTATTTGCCATTATTATTTTTTGTTTTGTGGCCTTTGATGACCAATGATTGGAATGCTACGGAAAATGTAGATATTAATTGGTTGAGTCCCGGTGTTTTGGGAGGTTTTGCTATATTGCTTATCTATGGTGTCTGGCAGCTTTGGATGATGGGCAAACATGGTCAGTCATTGGGCAAGCGGGTAATGAATATTCGCGTATTAAAAAAAGACGGCAGTAACCCCGGTTTTATCGGTACGGTTTTGATGCGCGAAGTAGTCTACAATCTTTTGCTGGCTGTAGTTGCGCTGGTTTTTGCGTTTTTAATTGTTTTGGTGTTAGGTGCCGATATGGGAGAAGCTGAGAGTGTGGGCAACCTGATTTCTTTTGCCGCGTCCGTAGCTTGTTTTGTGATGTTGTTTAATAAAGACAAAGACCGCCGTACTTTGCAGGATTATGTGGCCGGTACGGTCGTGGTACAGTTGCCTAAAAAGTAGTACGGGTAATATTACAGATTGATGGAATACATTGGTATTGCCAAAGGGCCGTCTGAAAATTCAGACGGCTTTTTTAATATCAAAGTGGTGCTGAAGAAAGAAAATCCTCAACCTTGGTATCCATAAAGTTTTTATTTATGGCTCTAATTATCTTGAAAAGATGGTTTTTAGGCAAAATTATGCTGGAAATAGGGATAAAACCGTTTGGTCAATGTTAATGACCTTGCAGTGAATATGCTTCAAAAAAGATGACAGAAGCTGCTATAATCGCCACTGGTTTTCAATTACATCTGATTACAGTTTGAGGAGCTTCTATTATGGCACTTGTATCAATGCGCCAACTTTTGGATCATGCGGCAGAAAACCATTACGGTTTACCGGCATTCAATGTTAATAACCTAGAGCAGATGCGTGCCATTATGGAAGCGGCAGATGCGGTTAATGCTCCGGTAATCGTTCAGGCTAGTGCAGGAGCGCGTAAATATGCCGGCGCTCCTTTTTTACGCCATTTGATTTTGGCGGCAGTCGAAGAATTTCCACATATTCCGGTGGTTATGCACCAAGACCACGGTACTTCTCCGGATGTGTGTCAACGTTCTATCCAGCTGGGATTCAGTTCGGTGATGATGGACGGTTCGCTTAAGAGCGATGGAAAAACACCGGCATCTTATGAATATAATGTTGAAGTAACCCGCAAGGTAGTTGAGTTTTCTCATGCTTGCGGCGTGTCGGTAGAAGGTGAAATCGGTGTACTCGGCAATTTGGAAACCGGTAAGGCTGGTGAAGAAGACGGTATCGGTGCTGAAGGCGTATTGGATCACAGCCAAATGTTGACCAGCGTGGAAGAAGCGGCGCAATTTGTGAAAGACACCGGTGTGGATGCTCTGGCTATCGCTATCGGTACCAGCCATGGTGCGTATAAATTCAGCCGCAAACCTACCGGAGATGTTTTGCGTATTGACCGTATTAAAGAAATTCACGAACGTTTGCCTAATACGCATTTGGTAATGCACGGCTCAAGCTCTGTGCCGCAAGAATGGCTGCAAATTATCAACCAATATGGTGGTGCGATTGGCGAAACCTATGGCGTTCCGGTAGAGGAAATCGTAGAAGGCATTAAACACGGTGTTCGTAAAGTAAATATTGATACTGATTTGCGGTTGGCCTCTACGGGTGCTATCCGTAAATTTATGGCTGAAAACCCTGCGGAATTCGATCCCCGTAAGTATTTGGCCAAATCGGTTGAAGCAATGAAACAAGTGTGTATTGATCGTTATGTTGCTTTCGGTTGTGAAGGACAGGCAAGTAAGATTAAGCCGATTTCATTGGAAAAAATGGCCGAAAAGTATGCTAAAGGCGAATTGGCTCAGATCATTAAATAATGACAGCTATATTTGATGATGGTCATTTACTAAGATAGAAAAATAAAACCGAACCTGCAGATGAAGGTTCGGTTTTATTTTTTAGCAAAGAATATTTTGGAAGCATGTTTGCTATTGTACGGTATTCGTCACTTACAATAAGCCTGTTTTCAGACGGCCTTTATCAAATTGGATATATTGTTTGTTGAGGAATTGGGGCATTATGATTTTTAATACATAAATCAATGCCGTCTGAAACATTTATCAGACGGCATTGATTTATTTCTAGGTGCGAATACCATGCATTGAGCAGTAAAAGAACAATCCCCTAAACAGTACACAAAATGTTTAGGGGAAGACAGTTATGCACCTAAAAACCAGAATTTGGCAGCCCATAATACGGCTACGATCCAAACCATCGGTGGTACTTCTTTGGCGCGTCCGCACAATAATTTAATGGCTGCATAGCTGATAAAGCCCATGGCGATACCGTCTGCAATCGAGTAAGAAAAGGGCATAAATACGATCGTGAGAAACGCCGGAGCGGCTTCTGTCATATCATCCCAATTGATTTCGGTAGCACTGCGCAGCATATGTACGCCTACATAGAGTAAGGCTGGTGCGGTAGCAAAGGCGGGAACACTTTGCGCCAGCGGAGAAAACCACAAGCAGGCAAGCATCAGAATGCCAACGGTAATGGCGGTTAGCCCCGTACGGCCACCTGCGGCTACACCGGATGCACTTTCGATATAGGGTGTAGTAGAAGAGGTACCCAGTGCGGCGCCGGAAACAATAGCTGTCGAGTCAGCCAGCAAAGCTCGTTTTAAACGAGGCAGCTTACCGTCTTTCAACAAGCCGGCACGATGGGAAACACCTACTAAAGTACCGGTACTGTCGAACAAGTCAACCAAAAAGAAAACAAAAATCACGCTGAGCATGCTGACGGTAAATAAACCGTTGAAATCCATCTGCATGAAAGTAGGTGCGATACTGGGTACACTGCCAATGATACCTTTGAATTCACTTAAATCCAAAAAGATAGCGATTGCGGTGATGGCGAGAATAGAGAGAATAATAGCGCCGCGTACACGGTAGTGTTCTAACACGATAATCATTAGAAAACCAAGCATGGCCAAGAGGGCGGCAGGGTTATGAATATCGCCCATACCTACCAATGTGGCAGGGTTGTCGACAATAATGCCTGCGCTTTTTAGTGCGATCAATGCCAAAAAGAGGCCGATACCGGCAGCGATAGACATTTTCAGCGACATTGGTAAAGCATTTACCAAGGCTTCGCGGATCTTAAACAGACTGAAGAAAATAAAAATGATACCGGATACGAAAACAGCTCCTAGGGCGATTTGCCAAGGTACTCCCATACCTTTTACGACGGCGTAGGTGAAATAAGCATTCAAGCCCATGCCGGGTGCCAATGCAATCGGATAGTTGGCCAGGCCGCCCATCACAAAACAGCCGATGGCAGAGGCAATACAGGTGGCAACGAATACCGCACCCATATCCATACCCGCATCCGATAAAATTAGAGGGTTGATGATGATGATGTAGCACATGGTCAAGAATGTGGTTAAACCGGCAAGCAGTTCCGTGCGTACGGTGCTGCCGTTTGCCTTTATCTTGAACCATTTCTCAAGAAGACTGGTATTTGGGTTTTCCATGATAACATTCGTGAAGTTAAGTAAATGAGCCGCGCTATTATAGCGGTTTTATGCCGAGTTTTCCGAGAAGTGTCAACAATTTCTATAGGGATTTGATAATGTGTGGTTTTTCTGTTTTATATCGCTCGGGTAAAAGTGGGGTGGTTGGCAGTAGGCAAGGTAGTTGTATGTTGCTGTAAAATCGCTAGCTTGGATATCGTTAACCGATTTATACTGGAAAGAATTCTTATTCGTATCATTTCAGATGGCTTTTGTTTGATCAGATATTATCTATTTTGCTTTGAGTTCCTATGAATATATTTCGTAAAACCCTTTGGGGGATCGTTTTACTTTCGTTGTTAACGGCTGTAGGATCATTTTTTTCCCAATATGTACTCGGCTTGAATCCGTGTGTACTATGCATTTTGCAGCGCGTATCTGTGCTGGCTGTCGGCATAGTTACTTTATTGGCGGCCTGTTCTGCACAACGCAAACCGATGGCGCGTACATTGAGTGCATTATTTGTAAGTATTCCGGCGGTATATGGGGCTGGTGTAGCTGTTTATCAGATGTGGCTGCAAAGCCTCCCGCCGGGTACTGCTCCTGCTTGCGGTGCACCGTGGACGTTCCGTTTACGTGATTGGCCTTTATTCGATATTTGGGAACCGGTTGTACGTGGTTTTGGAGATTGTGCCGTACCTGATTACTTTTTAGGTGTTCCGTTACCGGTATGGAGCATATTGTATTTTGCTTTTGTGTTGCTGCTGGTATGGGGTGCATGGTGGAAGAGTCGCCGGATATAGTTCCAATATCTTGAAGGTTTGATTGAATTGGTGCAGGTTTGATTCGTGTTGATTTTATCCTGCTGCTTGCTTTGTGGGCTGCCGCTTGACGAACCTACTTCTGTATATGGAAATACCGTCTGAAATAAAATTCAGACGGTATTTATTATCGATGTTAAAAAAGCTTATGCTTTTTCAGCAAGTTTCGCTGCACGCGCTTCCAACCATTTTTCCAAATAGTGGATGCTTACACCGCCTTTTTGAAAGCCGGGATCGGCAAAAAGATCACGATGTAAGGCAGCATTGGTTTTAATGCCCGTAATGGCCAGTTCCGCCATAGCAACACGCATTTTAGCCATTGCTTGCTCACGGGTTTTGCCATGTACACAGATCTTTCCAATTAGGCTGTCATAATTCGGCGGGATACGGTAGCCTTGATAGATATGACTGTCAACACGGACACCAAGGCCGCCGGGCAGATGGCAGCTTTCGATTAAGCCAGGACTCGGGATGAAGTTATAGGGATCTTCGGCATTAATACGGCATTCGAAAGCATGACCTTCCAATACGATGTCGCTTTGTGTGTATTGTAGGGGCAGGCCGCTGGCAACGCGGATTTGCTCTTGCACAATGTCTACGCCGCTGATTAGCTCGGTTACCGGATGCTCTACCTGTACGCGGGTGTTCATCTCGATAAAGAAAAACTCGCCGTCTTCATACAGAAATTCGAAAGTACCCGCACCGCGGTAGCCGATGCGCTTACAAGCGGCTACGCAGGCTTCGCCGATTTTTTCGCGTTCTGCTTGGGTGATACCCGGAGCAGGAGCTTCTTCGATTACTTTTTGGTGGCGGCGTTGCATTGAGCAGTCACGCTCACCCAAATAGATGGCATTGCCGTGTTCGTCGGCCAGCACTTGAATTTCAACGTGGCGGGGCTTTTGCAGGTAGCGTTCCATATAAACCATGGGGTTGCCAAAGGCAGCGCCAGCTTCGGTTTTTGTCATCTCAACCGATTTGAGCAGATCTTCTTTCTTTTCGACAACACGCATACCGCGGCCGCCACCGCCGCCCGAGGCTTTGATAATGACGGGAAAGCCGACTTTATCAGCGATTTTTAGGATTTCTGCATCGTTGTCGGGCAAAGCACCATCCGAACCGGGGACGCAAGGCACGCCGGCTTCAATCATGGCATGTTTGGCCGAAACTTTATCGCCCATCAAACGAATGGTGTCGGCACGGGGGCCGATGAAGACAAAGCCGGATTCTTCAACTTGTTCGGCAAAGCTGGCATTCTCAGCCAAAAAGCCATAACCCGGGTGGATGGCATCCGCGCCGGTAACTTCTGCGGCGGAAATCAGAGCGGGAATATTCAGATAGCTTTGCGGTGAGGGTGCAGGGCCGATACATACTG